>NZ_JAVKPK010000002.1:0-139173 GCF_031461075.1 Methanosarcina baikalica
TGTCCGTTCTTTCTCTCAATTAACTTTTCAATTTTTCTACCATTCATAGAACTAATTTGATATAAGCAGGATTTGTAATTTGTAATTATCTCTGGAAATTTTTATCTTTGAGTTATGAAAATTTTATTCAGTATTGTCCTCACTTTCTTTTTTTTCGGCTCTGTATTTGTGGAGTGCCATTTCTATATTGCTGTGCAGGTCTTCTTCCTTAAAAGGCTTTGAGATATACCCTGCAGGCTCTGTTGTTTTTGCCCTCTCAAGAGTCTCATCATCAGTATAAGCAGTCAGATAAAGCACTGGAATTCGAAGCCTGGTTTTAATTTCACGGGCAGCTTCAATTCCATCCATGTCTCCTTTTAACATTATATCCATTAAAACAAGGTCTGCGTTCGTTAGCTCTGCTTTTCTTATAGCTTCCTCTCCTGTGGACGCAGTACCCGGCACAGTATAACCGAGATTTTTCAGTTTATTTCTAATGTTAAGAGCCACGATATTCTGGTCTTCGACAACCAGAATTTTTGCTTTTGTCATTGTACCTCCCCTTTGATATCTGATAAGCCTCTGGATAATCAGTCGTTCTCCTTAAATAATATCTTGAAAGTAGTCTCTGCACCATTTTCAAGTTCGATTGCACCCTCCAGCTGCTCAACAAGAATATTTACGAGTTGCAGGCCCAGAGAGCTCGTATTCTTGAAATCAATATTTTCCGGAAAACCCAACCCATTGTCCGAAACTACCAGTGAATAGTGAATACTTTTATCAACTGAACTTTCAGAACCAATATTATTGGTGCTATTACTTATACTTTTATTCTCTCCATTCTTTTCAGTCCTGTAGAGTTTTATCCGGATTTCCCCTTTTGTACCTGGAGGAAATGCATGTTTCAGAGAATTGGATATCAGTTCATTAATGATTATCCCTAAAGGAACTGCCGTGTCCATTCCCAGAAAAGTCTCTTCGATATCCAGCCGCATCTTGACATCGCCTTTTCTGACAGTGTAGGAGCGAAAAAGATCTGCTGTCAGTTTTTGAAGATATGCTGAAAAATCAAGGGTTTCGTTGTTTCTTGATCTGTACAGTTCCTCGTGGATTATGGCCATGGTGGCAACTCGATTCTGACTCTCGCGGAAAGCTTCCAGAACTTCCTTTTCATTGAACTTTTCTGCTTGAAGTTCCAGCAGACTGGAAATGACTTGCAGGTTATTCTTAATACGGTGATGGATTTCTTTCTTGCGAATTTCTTCTACTTTTCCCAGAGTTTCTTCAGCCTCTTTTTGTCTGGTTATGTCGTAGACTGCACCCTGCAGGACTCTCTTCCTGTGTGCAGTGTCTGAAACATTCTGGATAATCTCACGAACCCATCTTACCTTTCCATCCCTGTGCTTTATACGGTATTCATGCTCTATAAAAAGTGCCGGATCATTTATCAATTTATTTCTATTTTCAAAAAATCTTTTCCGGTCTTCAGGAAGGACAATTTCATACCAGTCTACTTTTTCAGATACTAAGTCTTCTCCTGTATACCCTGCAATTTCTTCTACACTTCCTTCTACAAGAATAGGGGTGAAATCCGTATTCTGCTGGAATGCAATGCCTCTAAAGTTTTTCATGAAGGACTTGTAACGCTCTTCGCTTTCAGTCAGTTTTTCAGTTGCTTTTTTTCTCTCACTGACGTCTTTCATTACCCCTAGTACCCTGTATATACCTCGACTTTCATTTTTCAGGTAGACACCGCTGTCTTCCACATAAAAATAGCTTCCATCTTTTCTTCTGAATCTGTATTCTTCAAGATACTTTTCACCATTTCTCGTGCAGTTTTCATGGGCTTTTGCAGCTTTTTCCCGATCTTCAGGATGGACATGGTCAGCCCAGACAGCAGGGGTGAAGCCCTGGAACTCTTCAAAGCTGTACCCTGTGAGCTCCTCAATTGCTCCTACCCAGGAACTGTGATTATTTTTCACATCGTAATCATAGACGAGCTGCCCGGTCTGTACTGCAACAGCCCTATATCTCTCCTCGCTCCTTTCCAGAATTTCCCTGGCAAGTTTTCTTTCATTTATATCTTTTATTACTCCGACAATCCGGTGCACCTGATCTTTTTCATCTAAAAGGTAGATGCTACTGTCTTCGGCATGGAAATAACTCCCGTCCTTTTTTCGGAACCTGTATTCCTCAAGGTATTTTCCCCCGGTTTTCATACACATCTCATGAGTTTCCCATGCTCTTTTCTGATCTTCTTTATGGATATGTGCTAGCCAGCCTTCCAGATTCACATGCTTGAACTCTTCAGGACTGCATCCTGTAATCTGTGAAATGGCTCCTGCCCAGTCGATCTGCTCTGATTCTGCATCATAATCATACACAAGCTGCCCTGTCTGCTCTGCAACGATCCTGTATCGTTCCTCGCTTTTCCTGAACGTTTTTTCGGCCACTTTTCGCTGGGTTATATCCAGCATCACACCAACAACTCCAGCTACTCCCCCAGAACTGTCCTGGTAGGTAGCTTTGTGGAAAAGGAAATCTCTTTGCACGCCGTCGGCACAGACCACCTTGGTTTCGTAATAATTACTTCCCCCTGTCTCAATGAGTTTCCTGTCGTGCTTATGATATATTTCTGAAAGCTCTTTTGGAACTCTCTTCTGAAATTCCACGAAAGAGCCCCCTATAACCTCATCTTTGGGAAGCCCCATGATCTGCCTGGCAAAATTCTTGTTACAATTTACATATGTTTCATTCAAATCTCTCTGGAACACAGGGCTTGGAATATTATCAAGCAGCGTTTCCAAAAAATGTACGTTATTCTTAAGTTTATTTTCAATTTTCCTGAGTTCGGTTACATCAAGCATTACAGCAACCAAGTTTCTTGTTCCTTCGTCATCGGAAAAAGTCGCCCTGTTCACCAGAAAGTTTCTTTTTGTCCCATCGGCACACATTAGTTCTTTTTCGTAATTGTCGCCTCCTCCTTTCTGCAACAATTCCAGGTCGGATTTATGAATTTCGAGTGAAATTTCAGCTGGAGAACCCGCGTATACTTCAGGAAATATTTTTCCTATAATCTCTTCTTTTTCCCTCCCGAGAACCTGTTTGGCTAAAAGGTTATTACAGCCAAGGTACCTGCCTTCGTTGTCTTTAAGAAATACAGGTACATGTATCGTATTCAGGAGAGTTTCCAGAAACTTCAGGTTATTCCTGAGAGTTTTTTCAATTTTATTTCTTTCAGCTATTTCCCGCGAAAGGCTCTCATTTGCTTCGGTATATTCCAGGGTTCTTCTTTCAACGAGTTTTTCCAGTTCCTGTTGATGAATCCGGAGTTCTTCCTCTGCCTGCAGACGCTCTATGATCCCAGACAACAAAAAAGCGGCAGAATTCAGGAAATCTATATCATTCACAGTAAATTCTCTCTTTCCTGTGTTGTAAACTTCGATTACCCCGAAAGGCTTATTTATATCTCCTATAAGAACCGTTACGCCACTAACTACCCCGTAGCACCTGAGAAATTCAGTGAATTCAAAACGGGTTTCGGTCTCAATATCTTTCAAGACAACTGGTTTCCTCGAAAAGAGAGTGTATCCTGCCTGAGACTTCTCCTTTACTGTTATGATAATATTGCCTTTAAGATCATCTTCCCAACCATACCCTGCTCTCAGGATAAAATTTCCATCAGGCATGAGTTCCAGAATCCTGGAAAAATCCGCATCAAAACCCTGGGCAATAAGCAGAGCGCTTTCTTCCAGGATTGCCTGAACGTCTTTGCATGTGATAGATATTCTGCCAAGGCTGCTTAGGGAAAGGTATTGTCTTTCCTTTTTACGAAGTTTTTCGTCGGCAAAGGCTCTAAAACTTATGTCTACCCCTTGAAGATCTACATAATCTCCTTCCGGAAAAGGATAGACCACTGCAGCATATGTTGTTTCCCCTGCTTGAATTTTGAGATTTTTCGGTTCATTCCTTGAGAGGACTCTTTTTATACTATGTCTTAATGATTGAGGAACCTTTTCTCCTTCTTTTATACCCCAGTACTCAAGAAGATCACCAGCTGCCTTGTTAGTATATAAAACAGTTCCCTCCTTTCCCACCTTCAGAAAAAGATTAGGATTTTTTAAATAAAGTTCAGCTGCAATTTTTTCTTTACCTGTTTCCCCTATCTCTTCTACTTTCTCGATGAAATCATTACTTTTAATAACTTCCAGTCCCCCATTCTTTTCAATCTATATATTTGCCAATCGTAGAAGAATGGACCTCAGTATTGCTCACAACCCAGGTTAAAAATAGCTGTTACGGATTTTCCCATTTTTCCGTGGTCTGTTTTTTAGTCCGACGCTTCCTGGATTATCTCGCGTAAAAATATATTAGCCCATATGCACCCACTATTTAAAAAGTATATGATGTGGTTGAGGATTTACAAAGTTGGGCCTGATTTATTTCAATCAAAGTTGTGCTGGCGCACCCCGCTGCAAGCAACGGCGTATGTTCGCGCCACCACTTCAAATAAAGGGCAAAATACAGTAGTTTTATAGGAAAAATTACTGCATTTTTTTTACTTGACAATAGCCTGAAAGCAAGTTCACCGAACCCTGATGATGAAATTAAGACAAGTGCTTATAAATAGAAGATTTTTACAGTAAAAGGCCAACTGAAACTGAAATTTCTTTGGACCTTATTGGGAACAGGCATTCAAAACCTGCTTGTGTTTTCCCTGCAGTATTTCCGGATTCTCAGGCCCACAGTGACAGCATTCCCCTGAGGCTGTGAGAGGGTCTACATGGATAGTGGTGCCGGAAAGGTAAGAGAAGTTTTCAAGAAGTTTTTCCCTTATCGCGTTGGCGATTTCATGCCCTTCCCCAACCGAAAGAGAAGGAGAAACGGAAGCATTGATCTCTGCATGGAGCCTGTGTCCTATCCAACGGACTCTAAGGTCCGTGACTTCACAGACACCCTCTACACTTTCAGTAATATTTTTAACTTTATCGATGACTTCAGGCTCAACGCCGTCAAGAAGGCGGGTAAACACGAGCTTGCTCGAATCAAGGACTATTTTGAGAATGCTGATCGTGATTAATATTCCAATGAGAGGGTCAATGATCGGATAACCCAACCAGATGCCAACTACCCCGATAAGGACGGCAAGGCTGGTGAAACCGTCCACTCGGGCATGGTATCCATCTGCAATAAGGGCTGCACTCCCTATTTCCTTTCCAACTTTCATCCGGAACTGGGCCACAACCTCGTTTCCGATACAACCTATAATTGCGGCAATAGCTACAGCCTGCAAATGCTCTACAGGTTGGGGGTTTAAGAAGCGATTCACAGACTCATAACCCGCAACTGCAGCACTGAAAAGGATCAGGAGAACAATGATTATACCTGCAAGGTCCTCTACCCTGCCGTATCCGTAGGAGAAGCATTTGCTTGGTTTTCTTCCGGCAAGAGAAAAAGCTATTGCAAGAGGAATTGCAGTTGATGCATCCCCAAAGTTATGAATGGTATCGGCAAGGAGGGCAACACTGCCAGACTTAAAAAAGATTACAATCTGCAGAACGGCTGTGATCATCAGCCCTATAAAAGACCATTTAACAGCCCAGAGCCCTTTGTTAGTAGCAAGTATGGAAGGGTCCACAGTCCCATGAGTGTGACTGTGCCCGTGGGAATGTGCGTGCGGATGAGTACAAGAGTGATCCTGGGGATGATTGCCGGAGTGATCATGAGCATGAGCGTGAAAAGGAGAGCGGAAATTGAAAAACCCTTTTTTGCGGGGATTTTCCTCGGGCTGTTCGGAATCGCCCTCCTTTTCATTGGAATGAGAATTAGAATGCTTTTCAGACATGCTGGCACCTTGGTTAATATTCGATTTTCGAGCTTGTCTTAAAACCTATTTCGTATTTAATCATCAAAAGTTTTCAGGATTGCTCTTTCATGATAAGAAGCTCGATCGGTTACTGAAAAAACGAGATTCAAAGAGCAAATTTTGATTTATGGGATAAGCTCATCAAGCAAACTTGGAAGCCTTTTTATAAATAGGTATTTATCTTTAGAAAATAATTTTGTATGCAGGGATTCATACGTTTTTTCGGATAAATGCCATAGAAATGGACTTTTTCTTCCAGGCGATTTAGACTTCATTTTCCTGAAAGAAACAAAAAATTGGATATTTATTACTAAAAATCAGAAATGTAGCAATCTCCTCTATTGACAATCGACTGTGATACGGATTTTTCGTGAGGATTGACTAATCCATAAATACTTCAGTTTAGTGCCAAAGTGAAATTAGAATTCTAAATAATTTTTAAAATATTATTACAAATTCTTACAATGGAATATAAAATTATAAGGAATTTAGAAAAATAGCCTCAAAAATGAAAACAAGAAATGACGAATTTACCCTGGTATATGAATAAATGTGAAAAACAGGTGAAGAAAAAAAGTAAAATAAATAGACAAAACAAAAACACAACTCGAATTGTGTTTAGACCTCATTTTTCACAAAGTTAGGTTTCCCCCTCCATAAAACAAGAACCTTTATATCCTATCCTTTTCTGCCGGAATCGGCACACCTTTTCTTATTAAATTCTACCTAAAAAGGGTACTCCCTTATTCCGTATTTACGTTACCTCTGAAGCTAAGATCCGTTACCTAAATCCATATCCTTACTTAGTTTTCGAGTTTAGTTAGATTGGATAGAAACTCAATCCTCTATCCAGGCAAATAGACCTGAAATCGACTGGGGCTCATCCTTGGAGCGTGCAACCCGGGGAGTGAGGGCAAACCATTCTATCGGACCCTCACTCATCCAGGGAGCATACAATCCGGGATATGGGTATCAAGATAGAAAAAAGAACAAATTCTGAAATAATATGGAATTAGGAGGAATAAGACGATTTGGGATAAACAGCTAGACTACCTCGAATTACATAGAAACTTGATATAATGAAGATGGAAAATCTTACCAGAAAAATTACATGCTCCTATTTCACAGATACACCAGTGCAATAGGCGAAGGATGAAATTTAGCAGCCTTATAGATAAAACCTAAAAAACACAACCGGTTTTCAAATGTCTATCAAATATCGCTCGAGGACAGATGCTCTCGAGCAAACCTCCAAAAAACCATGTAATGAGCAAATCTCCAAAAAACCATGTAATACCTTATTAAATATCGCTCGAGGGTAGATGCTCTCGAGTAAACCTCCAAATATCCTGCAGTAACGAAAATAGGCTTACTTCAATGAAAATCTGAATGAATTAACCTTTTTTAGAATAATTTTAACTCTTTTTGGCCCGTTTCCCGCCAATCTATTGGAAAATATTCATAATGGATGAAGTTGAGTACCCGGTGAAAAAATAAGCTTCAAAAGGGAGAAATTTGAGGACGGAGAAGTGCCTGAGAAGCCTTGAGGACTCCTCAAGATCAGTGTGTAAATTAAGGGTTCTAAATGCTTATTTTTCTTAATACTCTTCTTATGGGATTTAAACAATAATAGATATCAAATACATCTTCAAACAAATCTGTTACTTTATGAGCTTATCCCAAAAGCCATTTTACTCTGTAATTATTAAGAGTTTCAGTATTATTTTCATGATGCAAAATTCATTGATCATCTGAAATACTGATTAAAAGAAGAAAATTCCGATTTATGGGATAAGCTAAGTATAATTCCGAAAAACGAAAGTAAGGAAATTCATTGACGTCATCAGGGATCTAATCTTATGTAAAGTTAAATTGTGTATAAAAATGAAGGAATAAAAGAAATAAGAAAAAAGAAAAAAGAAAAAAATGGAGGTTATAATCAAACATGTAGCCCGTTTTAAAGACCTGGAAGGCAGGCAAAAAACGATAGGTTAAAGCAATGGAGATCAACTAAATTTGCTTTAACAATGGAATATTGTTCCCTGCGTTATATAAATGTATCTATTTTCATTTCGTAAAAAATAACTTTTAGAAGATGAGTTCGGAAATGTACATTATAAAAGAAATAAATAGAACTTGAAAAGAAAAATTTACTACCTGAAAACTCAAAATCGATTTTAAAAAAGACCAGATCAATTGTTGAAAAAGACTGTCAGATAAGCAAGTACAAAATAACGCCCGAATTTCCCAAGAAAAACCAGAACCGAAAAAGATCTGAAAGGAAGCTGCATAAGTCCTGCAACCATTGTAATTGCGTCTCCGATCCCCGGTACCCAAGTGAAAAGAAGGGTGTAAACTCCGTATTTTTTAAAAAGCCTTTCACTTTTCTCAAGCATTTCATGAGAAGGAGATAAGTATTTCTCAAGCACAGGCCGCCCTTTTAGTCCAAGATAATAAGTTGTGCAGGACCCTAGATAATTACCTGAGGTCGCCACCATAACAACAGCAAAAGGATTAAAACCCTGGTAGATAAGAGCAACTACCAGCGCTTCAGACCCGAAAGGCAAGACAGTGGAAGCCAGAAAACTCAGGACAAAGAGGTTGAGGTAACCGTAATTAACAATAAAGGAACCCAAAAATTCAAGCATTGTATTCATACCATCGTAATTCAGTATTTTAAGCTGCATCTCAGGCATTAATTGCCGGAATTTACTCTTAATTCATTTTTTATATTCCTGCCGGCTTTACTTTTAATTAATTCTTTTTACATTCCTGCCCACTATCGTATTTATACTATTTTATTCCGGAGTAAGAATTGACGTGAAAAATGTAAAAATTTATACACAAATATATCATTTCCATAAAATGTTTTTGAAGAATAAATATTTTTGAAGAATGAGACAAGGGTGATTCTAAATATAAGGGTTATCCTGGCTACAAATATAAAATTAAAGCAAAAAAGAGCCCGATTAAGATCATAAGAGATAAAAACTTAGGAAAAAAAGATTTGAGAGCCGGAAATCAGGATTGGGATTTCCGGTTACACAGCTTTCAGTACGAAAGCCAGAAGTTTCGGTTATTTCCTCCTTTTCCGGAGAACGACAAATGCTGTGGCAAGTATTCCAACAGTTGCCATCCCACTGAAGAAAGGAGCTTTTTTCGTTACCTCATAACTTTTGCTCAGGCCTCCTACCTCAATTTTGTATGTTCCTGCGTCATTTTCAGTATGGGAGAATTCGACTGGCTTGCTCTCACCTGGATTCAGGCTTATGTTTTTTGAATCAACTGATTCGTTATTAACCAGCAATTCCACTTTTGATCCTCCTGCAACGTTTCCGCTATTCGTAGCATTTACCCTGATATTTACTGCGGTTCCGGCCTCAACTGAAGCCGGCTCTACCGTGAGGTTCGAAAAGGTAAACTGTGCTACGTTTTCAATTACCTCAATCAAGGTTTCCCCTTCTTCATAACCTGCTTTTGTAGTATTTATCATATAAGTTCCCGGAGCAGTAACCCAGTAAGATGTGAGACCTTCTGCGTTGGTCTGTTCATCAATCTTCTTCCCGCCGAAAAAGACATCTGCTCCGGATATAGACCCATTATTCGCTGAGTCAGTAACTTTTATTTTTATCTGATCTCCTTCCCTGATGATGTTCGGAGAGACTGAAAGCTGAAGTTTCAGGACGCCCTGTTTAACGACATCAACTTTTTTACTTCCCGAGACGTAACCTGCTTTGCTTGCAGATACAGTGAAGCTTCCTTCCTTACCAGGTGTATAGGTAAGGTTCCCACCGTCTCCGGTAGTCCCTATGCTCTCATTTCCAAAGGAGACTTCAACGCCCCCGACTGAAACATTTCTCGCCTTAACCAGGATTTCGGTCTGGTTCCCGGTTACAATGACAGCGGGCATTTCGATATCCAGCTGATCGCCTTTACTGGTCTCGATTTCAACGAAGGGATAAAAGCGCAGGACAGAAGCATCGGCTACCCTGAATTTGACTTTGCCCATCAGGTCAATAACGTCCCCTTTTGAAAGGGAGATTGCATCCGTATTTTTCATTGTGATTCCTGAACTGGAAATCGAGCTTATTTCCATTTCACCAAAGGAATCTCCCTCAGAAACTTTCAGGTAATCTTCCGAAATCTGGAAAATTCCCTCTATAAACACGGCATCAGTTTCCCGGGAACGGAAGACAGTACTTACATGGACTGCAATAGTCGGAACAGCTTCAGCCCCTCCGAGATCTGCTTCGTAGATATAGTCCCCATTCTGAGGAATTATTCCCGAATCAAGCAGCTTCCCATCCTTATAAAGCTCGAAGAGTATCCTTTCCCCGTTAACGTCGACCTCTGCTGCCTTAAGAGAATAGCCGTTCTCGAGAGCTAGAGAAGAGCCTGTAAACAGGGACTTTTTGTTATCGTCATCAATAAGAACTTTTGAAAGGATGCTGTCCGAAAGCACACTTATACTTTTTGAATTCCCAAAAATGTTCTCAGGATATCCTGCGAAATATTTCTCTGCCATGAAGCCGAGAACTTCATAATTTCCCCAGCTTTCATGCTCAAATTCAACAGGTTCCGGTCTTGTAGAATAAACGAGTGCTTCATCATCAATTGTCCTATCATCGAGTTCTTCAATGACAAGACTTTCAGTGGAGATGTTTTCGTCGATGTTATAATAAAAACCCTCGAAGTTAAAAGGTGTCCAGATAGAAGTATCAAATTTATCATCATGGACGGTTCCCCTTAACTCATAGGTCCCGGGCTCGGAGGTTTCAACTATTGGGGCAAAGCGAAGTTCGCTGGCATCAGCCACAATAAAACTAAGTTTACCCATGATATCTATTGTATCGCCCCTGCTAAGAGAGATGGAATCACTATTTCTCATCCTTATGCCTGAGCTTGAAATCGTACTTACCTCCATTTCTCCGAAATCGTCTCCATTTTTAATTTCCAGGTATTTGTCCGAAATCTGGAAAATCCCTTCCACAAAAACGGCGTTAGTCTCTATACCACTGAAGATCTGGGCGAAATGGACTGCAATTATGGGCACATCTTCTGCATCCCCTAGTCCGGTTTTATACACATAATCACTGTTAGAAGACAGGAAAGCATCATCTACTATATTGCCGTCCTTTACAAGCTGTACCCAGACAGTGTTTCCGTTCACATCAACTTCAACGATATTCAGGGTATATCCTTCCTCAAGAATGAGGGAAGAACCCGTGTACAGGGATTTCTTTTCGTCGGTATCTGTCAATACCTTTGAAAGCTGCCCCTCAGAAATAACGCTGATATTTTTATTTGCAAATCCGGAGTTTCCCGTGTATCCTGCAAAGTAGCGTTCTGCCATAAACCCTATAACCTGATACGAACCCCATTCACCGTGCTCAAAATCGGTTTGTATGGGTTTTGTTTCATACTGCAGGTTATTTTTTTCAATTGTCCGGCTTCCCTCGGTGAGCCGGACTGTAAGATTCTCTGAGCCTTCTCCGGTGTCCAGGTCATAATAAAAGCCCGAATAGGTCTGAGGCGTCCATGTATAAGTAAGGCTCTGGTTTGTATTTTCATCCCAGATGCGGTTGCCTGTGGAATCTGACTGGGCAGCAGCATTTATACATAGCAGCCCGAGTACCAGAAGTAGATATAAAATCTTCATGTAGTTTTTAATCCCCAAATTAAGCCTCCTCTATAGTTTATGAAGCGGGAACGCATTTTCAGGCTTCCGAATGGAAAAAATAGGAACAAAAATAGTTTCCTGAACATCCGGAAGATATCCTGAACCCAGGTACGCCCGTTTACCTGTAGATATCAAGGTATTCAACTATATGCATTAAATATCTCGGGCATCAAATAAAAAATTTTTGGATATTAATTAAAAATTTTTGAGCAATTTAGGCAATAGAAAAATTAAAAACAACAAAAAGAGGAACTATAGGCCGTAAAAACTGTAAAACTGTTTTCAGGTGCTTTTTTGGAAAATATAAAAATACACAGGTAGCAATTACAGGGATGGCCCCAGTACAGCTAGAAAAGTATTTTTATCACAGCCGGGTTTTATACATGTTTAGAATAATGGTCAGGAAATAAATTAACGAAAAACTCCCTTTCCTCAATAATTGTATTCGAGATCCACAAGTTATAAGTTTGAAGAGACGATTTCTGACATTTATGATCAAGAATACCATCAAGATCTATTCTGCAAAAAATATGGAGCCGTCCCTGGCATGGAAACGTATACAGGCATTCCCGAAGAATTAAGGCTTGCAGTCCTTGAGAGGATAAAACCCACTGCACCTGAAAGAGAAAAGCTCCTGGAGATCCAAGAAGAACTCGCCTCAGAGGTGAAAGCAGCAGCAGAAAAACTTGGCATATCAGGCGTACTTGTAAAAATGGTAGGTTCCGCTGCCAGAGACACCTGGCTTTCAGGCACTCATGATATTGATGTCTTTATAAGCTTTCCTGAAGAGACACCCAGAAAAGACCTGGAAACCCTGGGCATGGCAATTGCAAGGGAAGTGGCAAAGCTTGCGGAACACGCCGAAGACCGCCATGCCGAACATCCCTACCTGAATATTATATACAAAGGATTTGACGTAGACCTTGTTCCGTGTTTCCGGGTTGCCTCAGCTTCCCGGATCAAATCTGCAGTTGATAGGACCCCTTTTCACAACGACTTTATCAAACCCCGTATAAAAGGATGCGAAGATGAGGTCCTGCTGTTGAAGCAGTTCATGCGTGGAGGCGGAGTCTACGGCTCGGAATTGAGGACTCAGGGTTTTTCAGGATACCTGACCGAACTCCTGGTAATTCACTACGGTTCCTTCGAAAATACAGTCAATGCAGCCTGTTTCTGGAAGCAGGGAGAGAAAATAGATATAATGCAGCATACGGAAATCGAGCACGTAGAGCCCCTTGTAGTGGTTGATCCGACCGATCCCAGGCGGAACGTGGCTGCAGCCCTTTCCCTTGACAAATTCTGCATGTTTATAGATCACTGCCGGGAATTATTAAAAAGCCCGGAACTCAGCTTCTTCTTCCCCGCAGCCCTCTTGCCCCTTCAGGACAGAGAAATTCTGAAAAGGCTTGAAAGCAGAAAAAGCGCACAGTTTGCAATCGTCTTTAAAACCCCGGACGTAGTCGAGGACGTGCTCTACCCGCAGCTGTATAAAATGGAGCAGGCGGTAGCTGCCCTTTTAAGTGAATATAATTTTTCCGTGATTAAAACCGGGGTGTGGTCAGGGAAAAACGAAACCGTAATTATGCTCGAACTTATCTCAGGTACCCTTCCCAACGTCAAAAAACACATTGGTCCCCCTGTCTGGGTCAAAGTACATGCTGAGAAGTTCAAGGAGAAATACAAAGGGGCAGATGATGTTTTCGGAGGCTATGTCGAAAATGGAAAATACGTCTTTGAGATCCGGCGCAAATATCCCATGGCAAAAGGGCTTCTCGAAGACCGAATTATGAGCTGCTCCCTTGGAAAGCAGGTACATCAGAGCGTGAATGAGGGTTTTGAACTTATAGAAAATACCGGGATTTGCAGGTTAAAAGATCCCGATTTCAGGGTTTTTTTGAGAAAATGGATGTAAAAAGTATTCAACGGGAAAAAAGTAGTTGCCAATTAGCTGATTTTACACAAAGCGGAATTTTTCCGCAAAAATTCTTTTTTGGTGGGTCTTTTCGGCAGTGTAGCGAAAGTTCTGTAAAATCGAATTGACTCTAATCCTTATTCTTGTTTTTTTTCTCTGCCCTTGCGGATAATACTCTAGTTATTATTGATAAAAAGAATGATATGCCGAGTGCAATAAGTGTTAATTTGTTGATTGATAAGAAATATCCTAGTATTAACAAAAGCAACATTAAGAAAACGATGAATCCAAAATATTTATTCATGTTGCATTAATTGATAGCGCATGTTAATAAATATTAGGATTATTTTGGATTTGTTAGTTATTTGGAAGGGTAATAGGACTTACGCAGTTGAAGTACAAAATCAAGTACAAGCAATTTAATTGTGAGTATTGGAGTTTAGACAGTTAAGTATTTAGCGTTGCTGTTTTCTGTTCAACTGCGTCAGTCCTATTTGTGTAAGCATTATTAATAACATGGCATAGATTTCAAATACTTCATTGTGGTATGATAAATTATTTTGGCCAGATATAAAAAGTTAATAAAATTCCCCAAAAACAGTTACAAATTTATATTTTATGGAGTGAGTCTCAAAACTTGACTTTTTAATGTTTAATCTAATGTAATGCGTCGACGGAGGCAACTGAAGTCCATGCTGACTGAACCTGAACAAATAATCCAACTAGTATCGAGTTTATTAGCGCTAATCCTTTTTGTTATTTCCCTTCTTGCATATCTTCGAGAGCGTAGAAAGAAGCTTTGTATTTTATCTTTAGCATTTTTATTTTATTCAACGATGAATTTCTTGGATGCAGCAGATATTTTTTTCCCTCAAGCGGGTGAATACCCCGAAATCTGGGGAAGTTTACTCAATTTTGTCGTCCTTGCATTGTTTTTTCTTTCCATGATAACAAAAGAGTAAGGTAAAATGGAATTCGAATTAGAGACTAGAAGGAGAATTTATGAACAAATTAAAAAATCTCCTGGTATTCACTTCCGGGAACTTGAACGGAGGCTGCAAATGGTAGTTGGCAACCTGCAGTACCACCTTCAGTATCTGGAAAAGAAAAATCTGATAAGGGCTTCGAATGATGGAGATTATGTACGTTATTTCGTAAAAGACAGGAGCTTAAGCGAAACCGAGAGAAAAATAATGTCTTTCTTAAGAAGATCCGGTTGCAGGCATATTCTTCTTCAGCTTCTCAATAATCCTAATCTGAATAACAGAGAACTCTCTCAGGCTGTTGGCCTTTCTCCTTCAACTATTTCCTGGAACCTGAACAAACTTGTAAAAGCCGGAATAATTGAAAGGGAAAAAATCGGCAGGATAAGTAAATTCACAATCATTGACCCTCCCGCGATTGCAGAACTCCTTATATGCTACAAAGAAAGCTTTCTTGATACTTTGGTTGATGGTTTTATCGAAATGTGGGAATTCAAGAACCCTAAATAATTTGATCGTCCATCGTTTGATTGATATTATTCCAATATTATCGAAATACAGCTTTAGATATTCTTTTCCTGTAAGCTTAGCACTTTTTTAAGAAACCTTCAATATGACATTTAAACTGAATCACAAGCCATGTTGCAGGTAACGTTAGGAAAACATCAATCAGGTATTGCCGGACTATCAAAGTTTTGGGTTTAGTCTCGTTATCTGAGTCCTACTTCACTGATTTTAAACTCTACTGAGACATCTTGGTTAGTTAACGTGGATGATCTATACACCAAATTCAAAATACACCTGCAAAAGAACGTTGAACTGCGAACTCAAATTTCATTAAGAGGTTAGCTGAATTATACGTTCTTAAAAATTAACCGGATAAAAATGGACGAAAACTTTTATGTTTACTGAACAAAAGTTGAAATTATTTATGGTGGCGGGAAACATGGAAGAAACTTGGAAAACCCGCCACATTCTCCTATGGAAGAAGGTTCCGCCACATTCTTCTATGGAGGAAGGTTCAAAATATTTTGCAGTGTTGATCCCGATTTTTCACCACAATAACCTTCAGTTTTCAGTCTTCATTAGACATGATAACGATTCTGGTACATTCGTCGAAGATTAGTACAATTGTCGAACATTAGTACAATATTCGAATAATTGAGGTTCTGAGTAGTTGACGAGTTTAATTTTCTAATGACGTCGAAGCTTATCGAAAAAATACCAAGCGACCTTAGACTTCAGAAATCAATGACCAAAAAAGATTTATAAGACACTATTTTATAAAACGCTGTAAACCAATTTTCGGGATGAAGAGAAACTAAGCTATCTTCGACAATTGACGTAATAATTAATTCTGATTGATGGAGGATTGTGAACCCCTTTCATTATTGATCCCGATAATTCTTCTTACATAATAATAGATCTTAAAAAATATGGAGGAAATAATAAAATGAAGAGATTCATAGCCAGTACACTGGCAGTTCTCATGCTTCTGACTGTATTTGCATCCGCCGCAATGGCTGATGATAATAATACAACCTCAGCAGCGAGTACAGTTGAGATCCGCGGTCCTGTGTACAATGGCTCAAGTTTAACCGATATCCTTGCAAATAGTACATACGATAACGGTACAGCTATTACAATGGATGCTAACAAATTTGCAGCATTCTATTACGACATTGATGACAATGTAACAACCGAGTCTCTTTCCATTAAGAACGTTGCCGGTACTTCTGGCAGGACTATAGGAGAGAACGGGTTAGTATATACGACAACAATCGGAAAGAACGAATACAAGAATAAAGATGTCGACTGGGGCAACTACAGCGTGATTGGCTTCTTCGCAGACAAGTATATCCCACTAAAATCCAACGACGCCAGCAAGCTTGCCAAGCTCGTTCTTGACAGTGATGACAAGTACACTCTCAGGACCGGCGAAACCCTTGACCTCGGTGAAGGATACTCTCTCCAGGCTAAGCAGGTAGATGTTGACGGTGATAAGGTCTGGCTCGAATTAGACAAGGACGGACAGTATGTGGATGACCAGATCGTCTCAACTGACTCTGGCGATCATACCTGGACTTGCGAAGTTGACGACGTGCAGGGCGAAGACAATGTTCCTGTCTTGAAGGTCCACGTAAACCAGGTATTCCAGGGTGCAGTCGATAGCATTGCACAGATTGACGGTCTCTGGCTCATTGACTACGCAAACGCCATGAAGATCGAATCTGACGATGAATTCGGCAAACTCGATAATGTAGACATCAGCGGTCCCACCATTACCATCAGCAACAAGGATACATTCAGTCTGACCAGAGACTCTGATCAGGAAATCGGACAGGGGCTGTACTTCAGGGTTGCTGACTCCGATGCTCTCAGGTTCTATGCCTTTAAACAGCAAACAACTCCTGGAACCTATGATATAAGAGGAACCGTTGTTTCAGGCACACAGCCTTACACCTGGACTTCAGACAACTTTGCTGGCTTCTTCTACGACCTGAATAAGAACGTTGGAACCGAAACTTTGAGCGTTTCTGGCGTTAGCGGAAGAACTATTCCTGAAGACGGCCTCAAATACAGCACCACTATAAACAGTGTTGATTACGATGCCAGTGATGCTTTCAATGGAACATACCCTGTCCTCGGCTTCTTTGCCCAGAAGTATGTCCCACTTAAATCCAACGACGCCAGCAAGCTTGCCAAGCTCGTTCTTGACAGTGATGACAAGTACACTCTCAAGACCGGCGAAACCCTTGACCTCGGTGAAGGATACTCTCTCCAGGCTAAGCAGGTAGATGTTGACGGTGATAAGGTCTGGCTCGAATTAGACAAGGACGGACAGTATGTGGATGACCAGATCGTCTCAACTGACTCTGGTGATCATATCTGGACTTGCGAAGTTGACGACGTGCAGGGCGAAGACAATGTTCCTGTCTTGAAGGTCCACGTAAATCAGGTATTCCAGGGTGCAGTCGATAGCATTGCACAGATTGACGGTCTCTGGCTCATTGACTATGCAAACGCCATGAAGATCGATACTAGCGATGAATTCGGCAAACTTGATAATGTAGGCATCAATGGCCCCACCATTACCATCAGCAACAAGGATACATTCAGTCTGACCAGAGACTCTGATCAGGAAATCGGACAGGGAATGTACTTCAAGGTTGCTGACTCGGATGCGCTCAGATACTATCCATACATTCAGCAGACCCTCGGCAACGGAACAGTTACAACCACCCCGAGTAACACAACAAGCACCGATAACACAAGTGTTAATCCAGCTCCAGTTGCGAACAGCACTGAAACTCCAGATGTAAACGCGAACACTCCTACAACCACGGAGACCCCGGTTACAACAACTCCAGATACACCAGATGCTGCAAACAACACCACCGAAACAAAGAACAACGCCCCTGGCTTTGAGATGGCCCCAGCAATTCTCGGACTGCTGTCAGTCTTCTACTTAGTCAGGAAGAACAGATAAGTTCTCTGAGTGAAGGATTTCCTTAATCCTTCTTTTAATTTTTTTTACTAAAATCCCAATTGACCGATAGGATTCTACGCTTTGATCCCAGGTTCAAGTGGGGTGGCGGAACTTGCCGTAATTTTCCTCTATTCAGTCTTTGTACCGGCAAATATTCTTGGAAATTACAGTGGCAGCATGGGGGGGTTTTACATTTTATACGAATATTGTAGCAGGAGGATTTGTGAGTTTTAAATTACTAAAAGACACGGAGCTGGTGAAAAAGTACTTAAAACGAACCCAAAGTGGAGCTTAAAGGGAATGAGAAGTATTTGAGGTTTAGAAGGCTATATCGAAAATGGAAAATACGTCTTTGAAATCCGGCGCAAATATCCCATGGCAAAAGAACTTCTTGAAAACCAGCTTATGCATTGCTCCCTTGGAAAGCAGGTACATCAGAGCGTGAATGAGGGCTTTGAGCTTATAGAAAATGCTGAAATTTGCAGGTTAAAGGATACTGATTTCAGGGTTTTTTTGAGGAAATGGCTGTGAAAAAATTTGCTATAAAATAATCTTATCTACCACTTGTTTTCTAAGTTTAGCTGGGTACAAAAATTGAAATGTACACAGCACGGAAATTTAGACTTATAACTTTTCGCTGAGTCGTTCAGAGGTAGACGTCGATTTGGTAGTTGATGAAAATGGCAGATGTATTGTCATTACGAATAAGTGAGTGAGAACAATGTGTCCAGCACAGCACGCCGAAAGGATTCGTTGTCGCTAAATTGCTTGAAGAACTCAGTCTCAACGCTCATGCGTGCGATTGCTGCACGTCGAGCAGCTTTGTCATGCTCAATGCGGGCGTTTTGCTTGTCCGAATTTTTTCTGGCGTTCTGGTAGGCGACGTCTGCCAACACCGCTGCCGGGAGTTCTTCCGTTATCAGGCGGATAGTCCGATCGGCATCTGTAAATAGTGTCCCAAATTGATCGTTGAAACCCTTGAGGATGTAGCTAAGCCGTTCCAGTTCCGGTTCAGGCTTGAATCCACCGCCACTTGTCGGTACAGGCTCAATCTCGGCATCCGAATCCGGAAGCTGGATCTTCACCACAGCCTGCTTTTCAACTCTGTAGCTGTCCATGTCAATGGCTTCGAGGATGCCTTTTGAAAAGTCTTCTTCTATAGGAGCTGGCAGTTTTGGCACCAGGAAGTTGAGGAAGATCGAGAGCTTTTCCCAGCCGGCATCCGTGTAAGGAAGGACAGAAGCGAGGAAACCATAGGTACGATTGAAAGCTTTGGCCTTGCCTTTAAAGTCAACCTGTCCTTCTTCATCAAGCTGGTTTTTATATACGGCTACGCAGGTGTCAAGTATCGGATCGAGTTTATCCCTGTCGGCCCCGCCGAGGTAAAGGTCAACTAACTGCTCTATATCTTCCGGTGCATAGACCTGGTAGCTGTCGAGGTCGGACTTCAGGTCGTGGAGCTTGTTGGGATCGGTCTCGTCGCTCAGGATTGTGGTGCGATAGTAATCTGAGAAAGCAGCCTGGATAATGTCAGTATCGTTCATGAAATCGAGTACAAAAACGTCGTGCTTCTGCGGATGCGCCCGGTTCAGCCTTGAGAGTGTCTGTACTGCTTTGATGCCAGCCAGCACCTTGTCAACATACATCGTGTGCAGGAGCGGCTCATCGTAGCCGGTCTGGAACTTGTCGGCGCAGATGAGGAACCTGTACGGGTCTTCTTTAATCTTATCTTCAATCTTACTTGACGGGAAACCGTTGAGCGAAGCTTCGGTAACTTTCACTCCGCCGTATTCGTGTTCTCCGGAAAAAGCGACAATTGCCTGATAGGAACTCTTCCTCTCAATGAGGTAGGTGCTAATGGCATGATAGTACTGAATGGCGCGCTCAATCCCGCTTGTAACTACCATTGCTCTCGCCTGTCTGTCGATCTTTTTAAGTGCGATCACTTGCTCATGGAAGTGATCTACCATGATCTCAGCCTTGAGCTGGATGGCGTAATCATGGCTTTCGACGTACTTGCGGAGTTTCTTCTTCGCCCTTTTGGTGTCGAATTCCGGGTCTTCTTCCACTGTCTTGATCAATTTGTAGTAGCTGTTAACCGGAGTGTAGTAGCTGAGCACGTCAAGGATGAAACCTTCCTGGATCGCCTGCTTCATTGTGTAGCTATGGAAGGGTCGGTGCTTCACCTGTCCACCTTCCTGATAAGGCTCTCCGAAGAGTTCCAGGGTTTTGTTTTTGGGAGTTGCGGTAAATGCAAAGTAGCTGGCGTTGGGCAGCATTTTGCGGGCTTGCATCCTTTTTTCCAGAGCATCGTTGACAGTATCTTCCGGATCTTTAGGATATTCAGGATCGGAAAGAGCTTCGTTCATTGCTGCAGCTGTGTTCCCGCCCTGGCTGGAGTGCGCTTCATCAATGATGATTGAGAATTTTTGCCCGTGGTGATCCATTCCGATCTCATCGAGAATGAACGGGAACTTCTGCACCGTGGAAATGATGATCTTCTTTCCGCTTTCGATGAACTTCCTGAGGTCTCCGGAATTTTCGGCATGCCCGACTGTCGAACTCACCTGAGCAAACTGCTTGATTGTGTCACGGATCTGCTTGTCGAGAACACGCCGGTCAGTGATTACGATAATGGAGTCAAAGACGTATTTGTCGTCTTTTTTGAGGCCGATAAGCTGGTGTGCAAGCCAGGCAATGGAGTTGCTCTTGCCGCTTCCGGCCGAGTGCTGGATAAGGTAGCGGCTGCCTGCGCCGTGCTGCCCGGCATCGGCGAGAAGCTTTCTAACTACGTCTAGCTGGTGGTAACGCGGGAAAATCTGCACTTCTTTCTTCTTTTTCCCGGTCAGCTCGTTTTTGTCCTCTACTACCTGCGCGTAATTTTCGAGGATATCCGTAAGTCCCTTTGGAGTGAGGATTTTCTTCCAGAGGTAATCGGTCTTGATGCCGTTCGGGTTTGGTGGGTTGCCTGCTCCGTCGTTGTAGCCCTGGTTGAAGGGAAGGAACCAGGAGCTTTTGCCGCTCAGATGCGTGCAGAATTTCACTTCATGGTCGTCCACAGCAAAGTGGACCACACAACGCCCGAACTGGAAAAGCAGCTCTTTCTGGTCACGGTCGTTTTTATACTGCTCTACAGCATCTTCCACTGTTTGTTTTGTGAGGCTGTTTTTCAGCTCAAAGGTAGCTACAGGCAGCCCGTTGATGAAAAGAGCAAGGTCAAGGGCAAGTTTTGTTTCGTCCCGGCTGTACCTGAGCTGCCGGGTGACGCTGAAGCGATTCAGAGCATAGCGCTCTTCGGCTTTTGTGTTTCCGGGTGTTGGAGTGCCGTAAAAAAGATCGAGGTTGTGAGGCCCATGTTTTACGCCTTTGCGCAGCACGTCGATTATGCCGCGTTTCGTGATTTCCCCCTGCAGGCGGGCAAGAAACTTCTGCCGGGTTGGGCTGGCATTTTTAAGGTCAAGTGATTCTACCATTTCGGGCTGCGTGGAATTAAGGAATGCAGCCAGCTGTATAATGTCTACTGCATATTCGCGGTCGTAGTCCTGCCAGCGCCCGAGTATCCAGCCGGTACCCCCGTAGAGGGCGGTGGGTTCTTTGCCTATGTCTGTTTGCACAGGGTCGGCTTTCGCTCCGGTCATCGCTCCGACGATGAGGGTTTCAAGGCCCTTTTCGGTGGTATCGGTTGTCATGTTTCTTCCTCTGGCTCTCTGTCAAGGTCTTCTTCAGTAGTTTCTTCGTCCTCGACCAGCCCTTCATCAAGCACTTCCGTTTCATCGATTTCTTCAGGCAGGTTCGCTACCGCTTCCCTCACGTCCAGTTTTCCAGTTACAACGTCAGCTATCAGGCGGGTGCGATATTCGCGAAGGAGGGAAATCTCGCTTCGGACGTTGTTTTCTGTAAATACCAAAACCTCCGATTTTGTATGCCACTCATTCAGGATGGTATCTTGTTCATTCAACGGTGGGATGGCTAATACGAGTTTGCCGAGAATCTGCATATTTAGTCCCTCCATCGTGGTTCCTTTAGCCGCTTCACGAAGCTGCACCTGAGAAGTGGTACCTTGCATTGCAAGCTGGAGATAACGTGACTTCACTCTAGTAGTGTCAGGACGGTAGCGAACGAGTCGAGGATTAATTATTCCAGGTTCAGCATTCTCTGGAACGACTGCAACTCGACCCACGGTGCCCATTACACTGACAAGCACATCACCGGTAAACACACGGTATCGCTGCATCTGGGAGAACTGTTCCGCTGAGATATAGTAATCACCGATGGTAAAGTCGTCTGGAATAACCTGCTGCTGTCCATAGACTCGATACCCTTGTCGCGTATACATCTCTTTGGTCAAAGAAGAACCATATGGGCCCGCAACAGCTTCTGTAACCAACGATTTAAGTCTCAACACTTCCCAATGCTCCGGCACATCTCCCAACCATTCCACCCCCGAAGGCTTGAGCCTTACATCAGGATCAAGCCCACGGGTAACGGCTTGATGGATAATCGCCTGTTTCTGCTCCTCCAGCAGCTTGATAAGTTTCTGTTTTGCACGAATGTAGCGCCGGATTTGTCGGTCGATGTAGTCGATGTAGTGGACGATAGCAGATTGTTCATCGCTATCTGTCGGGTAGGCAACAATTCTTTGGTAGGCATCTTCACGATGGAGACCAGGTACCGCTGAGTCCTTCGAGACTTCATCAAGTCTGAGCCAACCAAGTAAATAATAAAGCCAGTGCAGATTAGCTTTGGTGAAACGATCATCAATAAAGAATGTTGTGTCAATGGCAAACACTGGATCAGTAGAGAAATTCACCTTCCCGAAAGATCCTTTTCGACCAATCACGATGCATGGTGTATGAGTATTGGCGGTGGAATGAAAACCCACGCGACCATTCGAGCCAAACACGGCAATTTCGCCTTGCTGTCGAATTTCTGTCGGCAAGGAGTCGCCGTAGGCAAAACGACATACTTGTTTCAGCCTTCTAATTTCCCAATGCTCCGGCACATCTCCAAGCCAAAGAACACCGAAATCTTTGTATGCGGGGTAGGGCTTAAGGTCGTGGATCATGTATCCACCTCCGTTTTAGTATCGTATGCCTCCAGCCTGGCCCGTGCGGTCTTGATGGCGCGGTGCAGCCTTTCAGCGAGCAGTTCGCGAGGCGGCAGTTCTGTTAGATATTCAGCCACATGGATTCCTGAACGGTTCAGTTCCAGCAGCTCGATTTGTTCCTGTTTCTTTCCGGCGCAGAGGATGATCCCGAGGGGGGATTCTTCCCCTGGCTGTCTCTCATATTTATCCAGCCAGCGCAGGTAGAGTTCCATCTGGCCTTTATATTCGGCTTTGAAATTTCCAAGCTTAAGATCGATAGCGATCAGCCTGTGCAGAGAACGGTGGTAGAAGAGAAGGTCAATGTAAAAATCGTCATCGTCGATCTGGATGCGCCGCTGCCTGGCTACAAAGGCAAATCCTGCACCAAGTTCCAGCAAAAAAGCCTCCAGTTCACGTAGAATGGCATCTTCCAGATCCTTTTCCAGATAACGGTCTTTCAGGCCAAGGAAATCTAGGACATAGGGATCGCGGAAAACCAGTTCAGGGCTCAATCTGTCCTGTTCGCGCAGGATGGCAAGTTCGTGTTGAATTACCTCTTCCGGCTTGCGTGAAATGGCTGTCCTCTCGTACAGCATAGAATCGATGAGTTCTTGAAGTATACGGGTGCTCCAGCGTTCGATTCGGCACATCTCGGCATAGAACTCACGTTTGAGGGGATCTTCGATAGGGATAAGCATCCTGAAATGAGTCCAGCTTAATTGTCGCCGCACTGAGGCGACAATTTTCTCATTTGGGAAAGCCTCTGCAAACTGAATCATCCGGCGCAGGTTTTTCTCTTCGAAACCCCGGCCAAACTCTTTTGCCAATTCTCGCCCCAGCGAGGCGACAATTTCCTGCCCGTATTCTGCTCTCTCCCCTCTCAGAATTTCCTCATGGATACGCTTACCAATATTCCAGTAGAGCATCGTCAGCCCGGCGTTAAAAGCAGTCGCCACCGCCGAACGAGTTTCTTTGATCATTTGACGAACATCGCTCACCAGCAGGGAGTTATTTAAAGCCGGTCCGATTTCCTGCTTGTCTTTTCGGATCATGATACATTTCTCCAGACAATTTTTCCAAGCAGTGCACTTTCTTTTTTCCTCAGTTCCTCGATGGTTGGCAGGATGTAGTACCAGCGAATTTGTGCAAGAGGTTCTTGCAGAATTTCCCTCTTCGGCATGAAATATCTCTGGTTCAATTGCCTCCTCACTGCGGAGACGATTTCCTCTTTGAATTGCCGTATCACTGATACGAGAATTCCTTCACCAAATTGGTGTGACAGTGATATGACAATCTCTTTTCCATAGCCTGAAAGCTTCATCGCTAGTTTCTCCCGATGATCTCTTCCAGAAGCCCTTCTGTCTCTTTTTCCAGCGCGAGAATATCTGCTCGAATTTCCTCAAGCGAGCGCAGAGGCTGTGGCTTGTAGAAATAACGGGTGAAGCTCACTTCGTAGCCTGTCTTGATGCTGGTCTCGTCTATCCATGCATCTGCAGCATGGGGCAGTACCTCGCGCTGGATAAAAGCCTCTACACCACCCTGTTCGAGTAATGGAACCTGTTCAGTGTCTCTCAGCTCGGTATCCGGCTCATATTCAACCACACAGGGTTTGCCACTTACAATTGCCTCGAAGCGACCATGCAGAGGATCGGCTTCAGCTTTTCCGAGCTTATGCACCTTTTTAATAACAGGCACTGCTGCCTCATCTCTTCTAGCAAGGCTGTTCTGAAGAAGTTTGAGTTTTTTGGCAGTTAGTTTAAGTCCAGCTTTACCTGCCAGAACCTCAAAAGAATCAAGGAAAGAATTGAAATCATTGTGCGGGCCTGGACCAAGCTGAGCCGCCGCCTTGTTGAGAAGTGTGGCAAGCTGCTCTTCCCCCGCTTCGGTACAGCTCTTCTGGAAAGAGTCGAGGGCATCCGGCTTGAGATCCACGGCAAGGCGCAGCGGCCTTTCAACGGTCACCTTCCAGTATCCAAAAGCGGCATTTGGGAAGAGCTTTGACTGCTCGGATTCCTCAAAAGCGAGGAAGGTATCACAGATCTTCCGGATATCCTCTTCAGAGAACTCACAATTCTTCTTGCCCAGGTTCTTACGCAAAGGCCTATACCACTGCGTCGCATCTATAAGCTGTACCCTGCCTTGCCTGTGTTCAGGCTTGCGGTTTGTGAGCACCCAGACATAGGTCGCAATACCAGTGTTGTAAAACATATTCAGGGGAAGGGCAACGATTGCCTCCAGCCAGTCATTCTCTATGATCCACCTGCGGATATTGCTCTCTCCCTGGCCTGCATCACCAGTAAAAAGCGACGAGCCATTGTGAACTTCAGCTATCCGGCTTCCAGGTTTGGTGCCATGCTTCATTTTTGAGAGCATATTGACCAGAAATAGCATCTGTCCGTCGCTCGAACGTGTAAGTAACGAGTACTCCGGATCACCTGCATGTTCTATAACAAAACGAGGATCTTTAATGCCGTCTTTTCCGCCCATCCTTTCAAGGTCGCTCTTCCAGCTCTTGCCATAAGGAGGATTTGAGAGCATAAAGTCAAACTCTCGTGCAGGAAAAGCATCGTTAGCAAGAGTCGAATATTCAGGCCCGCCCACAAGGTTGTCTGCTTCGTCCCCTTCACCCTTGAGTAAAAGGTCGGCTTTGGCTATAGCATAAGTTTCTGCGTTAATTTCCTGACCGTACAGGTGTGTTGCAACCTGCTTGTCGTGTTTCTCTGCAAGTTGCTTCAATTCTTCTTCAGCTACGGTCAGCATACCGCCTGTTCCGCATGCTCCATCATAGAGAAGGTATGTGCCGGAATCAATCTTATCGGCTACTGGAAGGAAGATCAGCCGCGCCATCAGTTTTACAGCATCACGGGGAGTCCAATGCTCACCGGCTTCCTCATTATTTTCTTCATTGAAGCGCCTTACAAGTTCCTCAAAGATAGTACCCATGGCGTGATTGTCCAGGCCAGAATGCTTCACTGAGTCATTGCCATTCATCACCTGATTAGGGCTCAGGTTGATTGAAGGGTCAAGGAACTTTTCGATTAACTTTCCGAGTGCATCGGCTTTGGAAAGGCGTGGAATCTGGTTTCGGAACTCAAAATTGTCAAGAATATCCTGGACATTAGGAGAAAAACCATCAAGATAAGCTTCGAAATCGGCTTTGAGCTGCTGCTGACTTGCACGGGAACGCAGATCTCGCAGCGTGAACTTGGAAGTGTTATAGAAAGCCTGACCTGCAGCCTCGCGTAAAGCCTGGTCCTGGTTTGTTATGTCTGCCCTGTCGAGAGTCTCCTTCATATCGAGAACAGCCTGGTTTGTAGGTTCAAGCACTGCGTCCAGGCGCCTCAAGACCATCATCGGAAGGATTACATCACGGTACTTGCCACGAACATAGAGATCGCGGAGTACGTCGTCTGCGATTCCCCAGATAAAATTAGTGATCCAGCTTAAGTTGTTTTCACTCATTTTGTAACCTTGAAATGTGCGCTCAATCCTTATTTCCAATGAGGATTTCTTAGCCTTTGATCTTACTGTTTGAGGATTTTATATTCAAGTATATCTAATAATCCTTTTAACTCTTGCTTTATTTTGCTGGTCGTATCCTATTAACTGGTTGAGATTTAGTCTTTGAATACTCTTACTCAGGTGTGTCTGCTTTCTAAGATTACCTGTGTACACGAAATTAAAGCGTATACTAAGGAAGAGCTTATAAAAATCACTAAAAGGGAGATTGATAAAAGAGAAATTCGTAAAACAGAATTTAATAAAGAGGAACAAAACCCTCCATCCTTTTTTGGTAAAACAGATACTGCTGGGCATACCCGCAATAGAGACCGAAATACTCCCTTCCCCAGTCTCCCATCCTGCTCAGGTTCGTGCAATTTTCAAAGAAATTGTCGTCGATATGGTAATGCTGGATGATCTGCCTGATGTGAGTATCTACGGGAAAGGCTTCCATTTTCTCAAAGGCGAAAAGAAGCACGCAGTCAGCAACTTTTTCTCCTATCCCCCGAATCCTCATGAGGCGTTCCCGCGCATACCTGTATTCCAGGCGGAAAAGGACGTCAAGATCCAATTCTCCCGAAGCCACTTCTCTGGCTGCTTCTTTTATGCGTTCGGTTCTGAAGCCAAGCTTGCATTTGTCAAGCAGGGAAATGTCAGCGTTTGCAAGGGTTTCAGGGTCAGGAAAGCTGAAATATCCTGCTTCGAGTTCCTGTCCGAAAAACTGGCTGAGAAGGAAGATTCTTTTCTGAATTGTGGGGATACTTGAAGCCGTGGCGAGCATATAAGAAATCAGGCATTCCCAGGGGTCCTGCCGAATCAACCGCAAACCCCTGTATTTACAGATCGCCCTGTCTATAAGAAGGTCTCTGTTTATGCTCTCATAGATTGAAGGCAGGTCGTCGTCCAGGCGGAAATAACGAGAAAAAAACTCAGGTTGGAGTTTCGAATCAACGAGCAGTCCTCCGCTGTCCTGCGAAAGCCGGATAACCTGGTCTCCGACAACTCCTGTCCACCAGTCTCCATCTTTTGCCCAGCGGAATACCTGCCCGCAGTCAAGCGTATAATTAAGGTCAAAAAGCTCCGGTTTAAGTCTGTACATCCAGCTCAAGCCCCCTCAGGAAAGTCCCTGCAGTTAAAGTATCCCCGAGCCCGACCGTGGTTATCGGAGAGCCGGAAAGCAGCGTCGGAATCATGCAAATAACATATCCTTCCCTAAAAGCATAAGCGCCCTGTCCGAAAGTTACTCCATGGAATGCTTTAAGGAAAAGTTCAAGCTGTTCTCTTCCAAACAGGCTTTCATGAAGCTTTGAAGCTTCCTCTTCCACAAACTCCCGCCCTTCAAGCCTGCCTGAAGCTGCATATGCTCCTGCACACCTGACTCCGAACCTCAGGGCTTCAAGTTTTTTCCCAGCCATCTTTTGCAGGATTGAGCTTTTTAGATCTTCCAAATCCTCTGAGACCCGGAGATCTCTAGAGTTTTCAGGGTTAGGTTTAGATTCCGAATTTGATTCCGATTTAGATTCCGATTTGGATTCCGGTTTAGAATTCAAGTTAAAATCCGGTTTAAACACAGTCAGCGCAAATTCCCTTGTATGGATAAGGAGCTTTTTAAGCCCGTACCGCGAAGCAAGCCTGCAGGCCGCATTTCCCACGGCTTCCGCTTCCATGCGCAAAAGGTCTTCTACAGGAATTCCGTGTAAATGATGAAGCATTGAAAGCTCGTCTTCGTTCATTCCAATGCTGTCGGAAATAGCTGCAAAATCCAAGAAAACCGAATTTGCAATCTCTTTGCTTGCAAAGTGCCCGAATTCCAGATGAATCCGAAGTTTATTGTTTGCGGCTTTCCAGCGCCTGAGCTGGGAAAGAGAATTTTCAAGGATCATTTTATAGCTGCTGCCGTCGGGATAACTCTCAAGCAGAAGATGAAAACCCGATATGAGCACACCATCAATCTCGCAGACATGCTGAAGGGCGTACCGCTCAAAAGCAGGATTGACAAAGAGCCTGAGGTTTAAATGGTCGCAGGTCGCTATGAAGCGATTTTCCCTCGGAACCCTGACCTCTATTCCGTACAGGGAAAAAGTATCCCCCACGGAAAAATCAAACACGAAATGTATTGGTTCCGGACTCCCGGAAACGATGTCCGTATTTTTATCAGGTTCGCCACCTGAGTTTTCCTTAATCTGAATGGGAGCTGGGAAGTAGATTGCTTTTTCTGAGAACAAAGAAAGTTGAGTTTTTGAGGGCACTGCAACATTCGGAATTACCCTGGAAGCTCCTAGCTGGGAAAGGGCATTTGCCATTATTCCGGCGTTTCCGCCCATTCTTACGAGAGATTTTTCAAAGTAACGGTTTTTAAGAAATTCGAAAATAGACTGCTCAAAAACAAGCCACTCGGCTCCGCACCCGTTTTTCATGCAATAGGCAAGCCCTGCCACAAAATCGGACTCTGAAAGTATTTTTCCGGGGGGATTTTCTATTTTTTCAAGGATTTCAGCCTTCTCGAAGGTTTCCAGCAGTTCCGAAACCTCGGCTCCGCTAACTCTGTATACAGAGTCTATGTTGACATTATATTCGCAAAGTATATTCATCTGACCAGTTCCTTATCCGGGTAATGGAAAGCCTTAAGATCAAATGAGAGAGAATTTATTTTCCTGCCCGCTTTTGCTTCATTTTCGCGAGCATGGCTGTGAAAGCTCCTGCTGAGATTGCATCTCCTATCCCGACGGTAGCTTTGGGTTTATCGACCACTTTGGAAGGAATAAGAACTGCATCATGGTCTGGCCCGTAGAGATAACCGTATTCGGACTCTTCGGGAGTACAGAGTTTTCTCCCTATGCAGTAAAGCTTGAAATTTTCCAGGTCTTCAAGTCCTTTATTTGAAACAGGAACCTCCAGTCCGGCTTCTGCCTCCGCAAGGTTCTCGATTTTTCCGTTAAGGGCTTTGGCAGCGGCCAGGGTTGAAGAAAAGAGCAGCGAATCCCTGTGTTCTTTAAGCGTAAGAGGGTGACCTTTTGCCAGGATACAGATGTAAAAACCAAGAGAATGCACATGGACTCTTTCAAGTGACAGGTCCTTTAAAAGCTGTACAGCTCCCTGGTAAAGAGACATAATCCCGTTTTCTTCTTTCTTGATTACGGAATAAGAGAGTTCTTCATGTCCCAGCACATTCAGGGCATTTGCCACTTCTACGGTATCAAGGCCCAGAGAATGGACATGTTTGGCAACAATTTCTGTCAGGATAGCCTTTCGTATGAGTCTGTTCTGGATGGATGTGAGTTCTACATGGATGCGAAGTTCTGGATTTAAAGACTTGAGTTTCTCAATGACTTTTACGGAGTTTGCAACATAGTCCTTATATGTAGACCCGTCCTCGTATTGCTCCTTTATCATCTGGTAACCTGAAAGTATTGCCCCGTCAATCGGGAGAAGCGAATCAAGGTGTTCGTAGACTTCCCTGTCCATATCCAGGCGTAGCCATTTCGGACGGGAGGAAATTATCAGGCGGTTATCTCTCGGCACCTTGAATTTGATTCCATTACAGGTTACTTCCAGGTCTTTGGAATATTCAAAGATCCAGTTGACTTTTGACTCGATTCCGGGTTTGAAAGCTTCCTGCGGTCGCTTCAGAGTGACTGTTTCGCCTTCTACCTTCGGGTGCAGAAGATTGTCAGAAGCTACAAAGTACTCTGCCTGTTCTTCAGAAAGCCAGGGAATGTATGCCACTACTTTTTTAAGTTCCAGGTAAGCAAGAAGGTTAGAAATGATCCCTGCCTGGCCGCCCATGCGCGCATAGTCGAAACCCATGTGCTCTTTTAGCCATTCATGGATATCTGAGGTATGGGCAGGGATTTCGGCAGCTTTTCCCTCTCGCATTGAAATAAGCAGGCGAGCCATGAAATCCAGAGGGTCTTTTATTTCCCTCGGATATGTTTCAACCCTCTCTTGAATTTCAGTCTCTTTAAAAAATCCTATAAGCCTGGACAGTTCTTTGTCTGTAAGGTGTTTGATGGCATCGATATTACTGTTATAAGCTACAAACATACCTTCCAGATAGGGAAGGGCTTCTTTCACATTGTAAAAGGCATCGGTGTGGCGCTGTTCCCATTCTTGTATATCCACTTAATAAAACCCCCTGGAAATAAATACCAGAATCAAAGAATAATTCTCAGAAATTAGGGGAAATCCGGGTGTTTATTTTTTCTAAAGTTAAGCTAGCCTGTATTTCATATCGACGTGTACGAACCCTGAATTAAGGGATATAGCCCCATTAAGTCGTATACTCGGCATTAATCCTGACATAATCGTAAGTCAGGTCGCAACCCCATGCAGTTGCCTTTTCCGTCCCCATATCAAGGTCAAGGGTGATGACGATTTCCTCATTTGCCATGATCTGTTTCAGAAGCGCAAGATCAGAAGAACCGGAGATCTCGCCGGATCTTACAAGTTCGACCTCTTCTCCTCCTCCTGAAAAAGAAAGAGAAAGCCTTTCCTGCTCAAGTTCTGCACCTGAATAACCTGCAGCAGCTACAACCCTACCCCAGTTGGGATCCTTTCCAAAGATCGCGGACTTGACCAGAGGGGAACGTACAATTGCTTTTGCAGCAAGCCTTGCACCCCCATATGTTTTTGCGCCCAAGACCCTTGCTTCGATAAGTTTTGTAGCTCCCTCTCCATCTTTTGCCATTTTTTTTGCAAGCTCTGTGAATACGTAAATTAGCCCTTCCTGAAAATCATCCAGGCAGTCCATGCAGGGTTTGACTCCGGACTTGCAGGTAGAGGTTAGAAGTACCATGTCATTCGTGCTCGTATCCCCGTCCACAACAACCATATTGAAAGTTTTATCGACTGCTTTTTTGAGAGCCGCATCCAAAACATCTGCAGGCATCTTTGCGTCGGTATATGCAAAACACAGCATAGTTCCCATATTTGGCTCGATCATCCCTGAACCTTTAGCAATTGCACCTATCCTGATCCCGCAGTCCATCTCAATGGCTACTTCTTTTACGGCCCTATCAGTGGTCATGATCGCTTTTGCAGCTTCCTGGCTGCACTCAGGGGAACTGCCCAGCCCTTCAAGGACTTTAGGAAGTTGCTCCCTGATCCGGGAGACGTTAAGCCTTCTGCCAATTACTCCTGTTGAGGCAACGGCAATAGTATCAGCATCCATGTCAAGCTTTTCGGCAAGCATTGATGCCATCTCCATAGTATCCAGAAAACCGTCATCCCCTGTAAAGGCATTGGCATTGCCACTGTTTGCGATCACAGCCGAAAGATGGTGACGGGTTTCGATTATTTCTTTGCTCAGGGTAACCGGGGCTGCAGTCACCTTGTTCTTCGTAAAGACGCCTGCAGCAGGACCTTCCGCAAGAATGACCGTGAGTCCCATTTTTCCGGCTTTGATTCCGTTTGCGGATACACCTCTTACCGCACAGATTCCACCCTCGATTTGCTTCATGAAAAACTCTCCTTTTCTTTCAGAGCTTTGCAAGACCCTCAATAATATCACCGCGAGTAACAATTCCTACAACGCGGTTGTCCTCAGTTACAGGAAGCCTGTTAATCCTGTGCCTGATCATATGCTCGGAGGCTTCTTCTACAGATGCTTCGGAAGAGATCGTGTGCACATCCTTTGTCATGATCTCTTTTATCCTTATGGCACCAGCATCAGAAAGCATCTTTTTTGTATCCTCCCAGCCAATGAGTTCCCTGATTGGAACTTCTATAACCTCAAAAGGGCTTGGAAGCCAGAGTTCTCCTTTTTCGGGGAGTATCAACAGTTTCAGCAGATCCGCTTCGCTGATTATTCCCACAAGCTTTTCCCCTTCAAGAATAGGAGCTCCACTGATACTGTTTTCCTTCAATATTTTTGCAGCTTCCCGGACTGTATCGTCAGGCTTGCAGAAAACAACGTTAGGGTTCATGACATCTTTTACTTTCATCTGACTACCCCTTGAAATAAATCATATTCTTTACTTTAATCCGTCACCAGTTATATGTTCTCGCCTATCCGGGTTTAAGGAGCTGCCGCAGGCAGCCAGAGCCCAAGTGTTTCATCCAGCCCGAACATGAGGTTCATATTCTGGATAGCCTGTCCTGATGCGCCTTTGACCAGGTTATCGATCGCGGAGAGCACTACAACCCTGTTATTTGCCGTGTCTGCTTCAAAGCTTATGTCGCAGAAGTTGGAACCCCTGACTGCGGTAAGGGAAGGAACTCCTGAAGGAAGCCTGATAAACGGCATATTCCTGTAAAAGTCTTCATAAATTGCTTTTAAGTCGTCTGTGGAGAGAGGCTCCTTTGTAAAGAGATGAGCGGTTGTAAATATGCCCCTGATAGAAGGTATAACATGAGGAGTGAAATTGATATTCCGAAGCTTTCCATCCAGCCTGGTAAGTTCCTTAAGGATCTCAGCTCTGTGCCTGTGGGCTGTGAGTTTATAAGGAATGATATTTTCCGCAAGGTTCGGGTAGTGTGAAGTCTCAGTAGGCAAAATACCAGTCCCTGAGACCCCTGTTTTGGAATCAAAGACTGCTATGTCGATAAGCCCTGCTGCCGCAAGGGGAGCTGCTGCAAGAGTTGCGCCTGTGGGAAAACATCCTGGATTTGCCACAAGATCTTCTTCTGCAGCTTCAGGGTGAAGCTCTACAAGCCCGTAAACTGCTTTCCTCGGGTCGCTGTGTTTCATCCCATAAATTTGTTCAAATTCTGAAGTTTCAAGCCTGTAATCCGCGCTAAGATCGATAACCTTCGTGCTGCCGTCTAGCAGTTCAGGGACATAGTTCATGGCAGATCCGTGCGGCACTGCCAGAAAAACTACGTCGCAGCGCTCCCTGATATATTCAGAATCAGGATTCTCATATTTGAGGTCCAGAAAACCTTCAAGATGCCTGTGAGTGCTTGTTACGGGCTTCCCTGCAAGACTTCGGGAGGTTGCCAGCTCCAGCTCAACATTTGGGTGGTTCACGAGCAAGCGCAGGAGTTCTCCTCCTGTATATCCTGAAGCTCCTATTATTCCAGCCTTGATCATAAATATTCACTGCCTGTGTAATTTTAATACAAGATAATTAAACTTATTATCGGAAATAATAAATGAAAAACTTAATCCAGATATTGATTTAAGGTCATGAACTGCGCTTAGAAAGAGAATCCCACTACGAAAGAATTTTTATTTGGCATATTTCTTCTAAGGAATGAATGGGATTGATAATATTAATGAGATTGATAATATTAATACAGTGGAACTTAAGTTTTTAAATATATAAGTGTATTCCATATTGGGTTTATTCAAGCTAATAGTACAGGAAAAGTTGCAGTTTACAGGCAAACTATTTTACCTTTTGAATATCTTTTACTGTAAGAAAATTTTATTGGGCATGACCTCTGAAGTGACAGGAAGAAAAACATGAGCAAAAAAAAGACTATCTACCTTGCAGGCCCCCTTTTTACCCATGCGGAGCTCGAATACAACCGTAAACTGAAGGATCTGCTGCTCAAAAAAGGCTTTTCAGTCTTTTTACCCCAGGAAGACGCAGAAGATGCCGCAAATGAGCGCGAAAGACAGAATCAGGAGTGCATTTTCAGGAAATGCGTGAAAGGCGTGGACAATTCGGATATTGTAGTTGCGGTTCTTGACGGCGTGGACGTAGACTCAGGGACTGCCTGGGAGATCGGCTACGCCTATGCCAGTGAAAAAACTGTTATAGGACTTCGGACCGATTTCAGGGCTCTGTCGGACGGGATAGTTAACCTGATGGTTGAGATGGCTATAGTCGCCCTTGCCAGAGATGAAGAAGAACTGCTCAAAATAATGGAAAAATACAAGTAACTTCTGGCCGGTTCTGGACCTTGTTTATCCACAGGCAGCTTATTCTTGGAGGATAAGCTTACAATTTAATTTAGCTTACAATTTAATTTCTTTGAGGATATGCTTATAATTTAATTTTAAGTGATATGGCCCGTGAATAGAGTTATAAATATAACCTTTTATATTTAGAAAGTTTTTAAAACTCGTTTTTTTCCATGAGTGTATTTAATATTATTTCTTAATTGAGATAAGTCTGAGAACATATTCAATTACAGAAGCCATAATCTATAATGATTATTAAGTAAAAAAATATTAATATGGAATGCCCGCCATAATAATTAGTGGAGGTTAAATAAATGACCTTTACAAAAGGATACAATTTTACAAAAGTAAAAACTTCACATGGACCTGACATGTACGTATCCAGATATGGGAAACTGGTAAGAGTAATTCCATGCAGTCCATGTGTGAAGTTATCCGAAAGATACACCAACGACTTGATCCGCCAGATCGAGTCCATGGAATAAATGAAAATAAATTTTTCCGACTTTTTCTTTTTGATTCGGACCCATTTTCATGAAAGTCTCTTTTCCAGATCGAAGCTTTTTCGGTCTGACATTTTTTAAACTTTTTTCTTTCTATATATACCTTTCTTTTACCTGAACTTTTTACATACAGTATTTTGAACTGGTACTTTCAGGTTTATCAGATCATAACAAGATTCGAGTTAAGAAGCTCCGTAACATTCGAGTTAAGAAGCTCTGTAACATTCGAGTTATAAAGATATACTTCATTTAACTTTAACACCGATAGAACCTTAAAAACAGGAATTTGATACATTGATCCGAAATTGCAGGAAAACAGATCTTGAAGAAATGGTGAGAATCTGGTACGATGCCTCTGTCGTTGCTCACTCCTTCGTCCCGGCCTCTTTTTGGGCTTTGAAAAAAAGTGCAATGAAAGATAAGTACCTTCCACTTGCCGAAAATTTAGTTTTTGAAGAAGATGGAAAGGTCACAGGATTCATTTCTCTTGTTGAGGACAGAGTCTGTGCCCTCTTCGTAGCGCCGGAAATGCAGGGCAAAGGAATCGGCAGAACTCTTCTTGAAAATTCGAAAACTCTGAGAGGAAAGCTCTCCCTCAAAGTCTACAGAGAAAACGAAAGTGCCTTTGGCTTTTATAAGAAGTATGGTTTTGTAGCAGCCGGAGAAGAGATTGATGAGCATACAGGCTGCGTGATGATCCTGATGAAGTGGGAATAAATTCAGAATTTAAAGGTGGCAAGTTTTGGAACTCAGGATTTTAAATGCATTTCAAGATATTAAATACATTATTGTAGGGCAAACCAAAAAAACAAAATTATCTGGCTTAATCAAAAAACTTCTCAATTGTTTGTAAAATTATTCTATCACGAGAAAGGAGCACGATTATATTCTCACCCCAGCCCGCTATGTTGATTTTGAAGAAACCGAAGATCAAGGTAAGGGATTTGAAGAGAAAATGGACAGGCTGACTGCTGGACTGTCGGAACAGTTCAGGAAATCAAGGGAACCGGAAATGAAGATTCAGGAAGATCTGGCAGGGCTCCGATACGAACTCTGATTTCAGGCTGAAAGAATCTGAGATCTTTGAGCTTAAAATTACTGAAAAAATAGAAGAAAAACTAAGCTTAAAAACAAAGCTTAAAACACATGCCGAATACAATGAATATTAAAGAAGGTAAAGAATAAACGGAGAGCACAGCCATGAATTCTGAAAATGGGAATAGATTCACTGAAGAGGGGGAAGACTCACTTTTCCTGCATCTTGAGCCCGATACACCGGAAGTAATGAAAATAAAAAGCCTGCAAGGAGAAGAGTATGAATACTCCGATTATCTGGGGACAATCGAATATTCGATTGCCAGGCATTTTTATGAGGACGACAGACAAATAAAAGACAAAGATGCACTATCAGCATTAAAAAACATCAGGAAAAACTGCGACAAAGATATCTCTTTTTTTAAGCATGACCTTGAAAAAGAAATTACCGAAAACCTGATAGAACTTCTTGAAGAAGAGCCAATAACCCATCATGAGTTCAAACTGGTAATTGACTATGTTTTAGAGGTTATTAACAACAGGGCCTGGATGGAAGACGAACAGGCGTACCTAAAGTGGGCTACTTACTTTATGGGGCTTTTCACGGAAGAAGAGAGTGAAGAGTACGAACAGAGCGTCAAAAAGTTTGCCGCTAATCTGGGACTGTCCAGTAAACACGCCGACCTCATGCTTTTGAAAGGGAACGAGGATGATTATTTCGAATTTGTAGAAAATTATGGAGACGACGAAGAGGGAGAGTTGACTGAAGAAGAACTGATAGCCGAAATGGAAACAAAGTTCCTTTCACTAACAGATGCCGAAAAATTTGATTTCCTGCTGGAAAACGGCCCGGATTTTTATGAACTCGTGGGGCTTTATATCTCAGATCTATCCGAAAAAGGCGAGTTTGGAAAGATCCAGGAACTGTACAGAAAGCTTATTGAAAAATATGACGACTTCATTTACCTGTATGTTTTCATGGGAGGAGCCTACGTCGAGATAGACCCTGCTCTTGCAAAATCTTATTTTGAAAAAGCCCTGAAAAGCCTGGATAAACTCGAAGACTTTTCGGACTCCACTAAAGAAGTATTAAAAGACACTCTCCTCGATCTAATTGATAAAATAAAATGACTGTGCTCGAGCAGAAAGCCCACAATTACCAGGGTCTTCTACGCCATTGTTTAGAGTGAGGGCGTCGTTTCAATGACTGAAAAGCCGACAACAGAGGCGAAGAATTCGGCCTGAATTGTGAAAAAATTGCGTTCTATGATTCTCTTGCTGACAATGAAAGTGCCATGGAAATCCTGGGCAATTGGATGTTAAGACTCATGGCAGTAGAATTTGTTAGATTTATCAGGCAAAATACAGGTGTTGCGGGACCCTCCGGGAAAATATCCGGACAAAAGTGAAGGTGAGTGTAAAAAGACTGCTGAAAAGGTATGGATATCCTCCGGATAAACAAAAACTGACTACTGAAAATATCCTTAAACAGGCAAAATTGCTGTGCAGAAATGCGGACATTTCGGTAGCATAAATTTTGCTTTTTACTTATTTTATTACTTTTAGTATAAACCTTACTTTGATAGATTCTAATTTCCAGACTTAACTTTTTTAAAGAAGTTGGTTAGTTCAGCCCATGGTAGAGCCCTATTTTACCCAAAAATCTTACAGTTTGCCCGAAAAAAACCTTATTTTAGAAACAGCAAATGTTAATAAGCGAAACAGTTAAATACTAATGATGATAACCTTATGACAGTAACTGAGAAACAATAACCCTCTTACAGAGAAGTGAAATAATAACTGTAAGGGCGACTGGCCCTCAGTTACCCGTCAACAACCTGCGAACAGACAGAAGGCGCCCTGCACACCTTCAAAAAACGAATTTTTTTCTCTCCGAAAAAAAGAATATGAGAGCTTCAACCTCTCATTTATCACGTCTGTGAGAAGCGGGTAAGATTACTGAATAAAAACCCTCCACTCACCTTGACCGGGTCCCGCACCTTGCAGGCAGCTTTCTGAGAAGAAGGAAAAGACGTTCTTTAAATCAATTTCGAAATTACATCATAAACCACTTACGAAGCTAAATAAAACCAGGAAGACCTGCGAAAAACAAGCAAGCTTTGAATCCAGGGAAATCCTGGGATCAGACACGGAGGAATCTGTATATGAAACCGATAAAAAGAACAGACCGCAGCGTATATAGCTGGGACCCGTTTGATGAGATTAGAAGAATGCAGGAATACATGGGACAGATGTTCAAGACATACCCTACGCTGGAAAGCCGATTCGGAACCGATACTTTATCTCCGCTGACTGATGTTGCAGAAGACGGTGATAAGGTAATTGTCACAACCGACTTGCCTGGTATTGACAGGGAAAATATTGAGCTGAATCTAAGGGACAATGTTCTCGTAATTAGTGCAGGAAAAGAGAAAGAGGCCGAAAAGGAAGGCTACCTCAGAAGAGAGCGGTCTTTCATGCGCTATTACCGTGAAATTCCTCTTCCGGATGGCGTAACAGAAGAAGGGGCAAATGCCCAGCTCAAAAATGGCGTCTTAACAGTCACCCTGCCAAAAATAGAGCCCGTAACCGGAAAAAGGATTCAGATCGAATAAACCGGTACTGAGGATACGGAATATTGTAATCCGGAATAAGCCAGAAGTCAGCCTGAAAAAAGAATCTCCAACTCTAAGAGGTACCTGCGGGTAGATTCAGAAACAGGATTTGGAGGCAAGCAGGCTGCGCCCCACAAAACAAAAAATTCAAATATTCTTTCATTTACCTTTTTTTATTCGGCGCATCCACTACCTGAATTGTAGAATTTTTAGAAGCTTAAGAGCTCTCAGGAGCCGGAAGGATTCTCATTCACAGGAGAACTTTTCCTCAAAAACTTCACCCTGTGGTTCTTTTTCCTTGAAAATCTGCCCTTCGAAACAGGAGACTTCGGCTCCTTTGAGCCAGGCATCCGGAGAAAGGCCGGCTTTCAGGCAGGTATGATTAAGAAAGTCGATAGAATCCATATTATTTTCAGGAGCGACCTGAGGAAGAAGCAGTCCCTGACAATAGCCCTGCTTTACAATAAGACCATGCCTTCCGATCTCTACATGGTTAGGAAGCTCTTTTGGAGGAGCATTAATCTTTTCGGGAGGGGTAAGAACTGTAACCTCAACAACTATATCATCCAGCTCATCCTCCCCGACAGGTGGAAAACGTGGGTCACGGGTTGCTGCAGAAATGGCAGAATCCATAATTGCTTCCTCAAGTATGGAATCAGGAAAAGGATGCCCTATACAGCCTCTAAGGAGCCCGTTCTCCGTAAGTGTGACAAAAACGCCCCTTTTCTCCCCAAAAACCGGCGAAAGCTCAAAACCCAGTTCCTGAGGTTCCGAGAGCCTTTCTTCAGATAGGAACGATTCAATTGTCTTCCTTGCAAGTTTGACTGCAGTTCTGCCTTCGATGTCTGTAAGCATGTTTGAACCAACACCTCTATTTTATTATTCTAACATGTGAATGTCAGCCAGTAGTATCAGCTACAGGTTAATGACAAGATGTGTATAGAAGCTCTTATAACAATATGTTTATCGGCGCTGGTTAAAGTAGATTTCCAGAACTTGATTTCTGAGCAGTCGGAAGATGAGAAAAACTATTTAAAAAAGAAGAATTTAAAAAATTCTACCTGAAAGGACTGCCGAATAGAAAGCTCACTATTGTGAACTGCCCCGAAGCTAAAGACTTCGGGGTTTTACGTTTCTCTCTATAAAGTCCGGAACTCTAGGAAGCAGAACAATTAAAGTTTCTTAGCGTCCTGGTATTTTTTGGCCGCAGCTATCAGAGCCTCAACGCCTGGAAGCTTTACCCCGGCAAGATAGTCAATGCATGCCCCTCCACCTGTGCTGACATGGGAAAAACGGTGTTCAAGGCCGAGATGGTCAACTTCTGCCGAGATATGCCCGCCACCAACGATTGAAAACTCGGATTTAATTGCAGCTTTTATTATTTCGTGGGTTCCCAGGGCAAAATCGTCAATTTCGGAAACGCCTGCAGGACCGTTTAAGACAACGGTTTTTGCATTTTCAATTTCATGGGTAAAGTCCACTATGGTTTCAAGCCCTATATCATTTATGGGAAGAGAATCGGAATCAAGTTCCGAAACCGGCACTTCGACCCGTTTCTTATTATCGTTTAAAGCCACGTCTTGAGGAAGGCCCACCTTGTCTTTGAACTTCTCAAGCAGGCCTTTTGCCTTTTCGATCTGGCCTTCATAACCCTGGGATTTGATGAAATCCAAATTGGCTTTTCCGATATTTACCCCGGATGCAGCAAGAGCCACATTCGCTACTACACCAGTAAGGAGTACACGGTCAGCCCCTCCATTTGCAAGCACATTTTCCGCCACTCGAAGAGAATCGTCCACTTTTGCCCCTCCGAGCACGAAAATAGCTGGCCTTTCCCCTCCTTTGATTCCTCTGTCCAGAGATGTGATCTCTTTTTCCATTACCCTTCCAGCTCCAGACGGAAGAACTTCCGTAAATCCAACCACAGAGAGATGAGACCTGTGAGATACGGCAAAGGCATCGTTGAGGAAAATATCCACAAAGGGTGCAAGCTTTTTAACCGGATATGTGTTGGCCTGTTCTGCCGGAGACCTTTCGAGGCTTTCTTCGGAATAGAACCTTACATTTTCAAGCAGGATGACATCACCATTTTCCATAGAAGCAATCCGGGTCTTTGCATAAGTTCCAAAGATATCGTCTACATAGAGAACCTGCTTGCCCAGATATTTGGACATCAAGTTGGCATGAGGCTTCATTGTTGTGAAGTCTTTTTTCCCTGGCCTGCTCTGGTGCGCAAGCAAAACAACTTTTGCGTCCTCGAGATCCTTCAAGGTAGCAATATGGCTTTGGATTCGCATATCATCCAGAATATTACCCCGTGGATCCATAGGAGAGTTCAGGTCAACCCTTACAAGAATTGTCTTTCCATGTGTGTCAAAATCATCGATTGTAAGAAAGTTTCTAGAAGTCATACCCTCAGCGCACCTTTGTGAATAATATTTTATATATAGATAGAAGAATAAAATTTAAAAGACAAAATTATAGGGAATTTTTCTTCATTATAATAGTGGTTATCTTTGTCATGGGATTTTTTTCCATAAATAAGTTTGTCTGCAGCCAGGTCTCACCAGATGGATTGTGAAATTTTTATAACAGAAAAACGGACCAATCAAGCCAGAACACTTTAAAAATATACCGCGCCTGAGGGCAAAATATTAAAGGAGGTAGAAAGCGATGACGTATGAAAAAGAAAACCATAGAGACTTTGAAGAAAGGGTCAAAACTATGGTGGAAGCAGGATATACAACTGTTGGAAGAGAGATAATTAAATGCACACGCTGCCCGCTTCATAAAAGTGCAATCCGGAGAGTAATAGGAAAAGGATCCTGTAATCCGAAAGTTTTCTTCATAGGAGAAGCACCCGGAAAAAGTGAAAACGAAACAGGGATTCCTTTCTACGGAAGGGCAGGAAAAAAACTGGACAAGATGATCGAGTATATGGGGCTTTCTGAAAAGGATTGGATGGTAACAAATACGGTCAAATGCCACCCCCCGGAAAACCGAAGACCCAAGGCAAACGAGATTGAGTGCTGCAAGCCCTTCCTTATTGCCCAGATAACCCTGCTTGATCCGAAAATAATAATTCTCCTTGGCAATACAGCTGAGAAGTCTTACTGCCCAGAGAAAAAACTGGAATGGGGAGTCCCTGTAGAACATGAAGGAAGAACGATCCTGAAACTCTATCATCCTGCAGCGCTGATTTACACATCTTCAAAGATAGAGATCCAGCATGCTTTCATTGACAAAAACCGGGAATTATGGAGCTGAGCACTTCGAATGACCAGCCATATCCTCCGCAAAAAATAAGAAAAATTTACCTATCCGATAAGAATCGATTTGCAGACACTGACGTTGATAATCCGGGAATGAAGCGTTATTATCCTAGCTAAATCTCCTGGAGTTTATTTCTTACTTTTACTTTCAGTTTTTCATAAAAAACTTAAACGGAAAAGTCAATTGCTGAGAGAAAATTGCTTAGAGAAGTCTCTGCCTTCTGGAAAGTTTATAGACCAACTTTTTGTCCCTTATAAATTTGAATTGCACGGTCTCTGGAATTAATAATATATGATTCATAAATTATAAATATCGAGATCCTTACTCTATTATTGGGATTTGTAGGGCGATTAGGGAAGAAATACTAATAATGACCAGGGCATCTCACGCCAGAATTGAACGCTTAAAACGCAAATACTTAACGCCTGATAGCAAATTCCCGAATAGTAAACAATATTTTATTATTCTATATGTGGAAAAAAAGTTCTTTGGGAGTAGTGGTTATGTCAATGGTTAAAATGACGCCTGACGTATTTTCGTGTTCGGATGACCAGGGAAATCTGGAAATCGAAATTAACCTGCTCGGGGTAAAGAAAGAGAATATCGAATTAAAGATGGTTGAGAACGGTTTCTTCATAAGAGCAAAAAGAGAAGAGACAGGGGTCGAATACGCCGGAACTTACGCATTTTGCTGTGGAGTCGTCCCTGAAAAAGCTGTTGCGAAATACTGCGACGGAAAACTGTATGTAACAGTACCTTACAGGGAGAATACGGAAACCGTGGATATCAAAATTCAGTAAAATCCCGGAGTAATAAATTATCGATACTGATATTAGCATAGTGAATAGAGTTTTGTAATTCAAAAAAACCGATAAGATGGAGAGAAAATGCATCCAGTAATCGATTATCACAGGTGTACCGGAGCTCTTGCCTGCTATGAAGTTTGCCCTGCAGAGGTTTTTGATGTTGAGGAAATGGATAGGGTAAAAAAGGCAGTCGTGGCCCGCCCGGAAAATTGCATAGAGTGTAACCAGTGTGTGGAAGCGTGCCCGGAAGATGCTATCGAACTTGTTAAAGACTGAATTCAAACCCCAAAAAGAATGGTGAAAAAAATTGCACCCCAGGATTGACTACAATAAATGTGTTGGCTCACTTGAATGCTACGATATCTGCCCTGTGGACGTATTTGACGTGGAAGAAACAGAAGATGGGAAAAGAGCAGTGGTAGCCCGTCCTGAAGACTGCATAGAGTGTGAGCAGTGTTTACAGGTCTGCCCGACAGATGCAATAGTGCTGGTAGAAGATTAAGTTGATATTATGCCTGTTTAAGATTATTTGGTGTTTAAGCTTGTTAGGTGGTGTTTTATCCTTAAAATATTTGAAAAGCCTGGTTAAATCTTTGATTCCATATGCTCGATTTCAATAAATTATTTATGAATATTTCTTTTCAGGATAAAACACCTTTCTATCAATCGACTTTCCACTTCTTTTTTATTGCTTTTTAAGATATTTTTTATTTGCCTTTCATTGCGGCAAATATACAAAAGTCCTGGTACCATGAAGTAGATGGTTTTGTACTTTTGTCAGCAAATTTCGTTACTCCTTTTCCTGAATTAGAAGATGCGGAACAATTGTCAACTGGAGTTTTTTCGAATACGAGGCTGCCCAGGTTAGATTCATCCACTCCGCTTATGGTTCCCGTCAGTGTGTATTCTCCGACCTGGTCCCCGGTATTAATGGTTTTGGCATTCACGTAATCAAGAAGCCAGATAGCATCAATCCAAACAATGCTCTTTTCTGTACCCACGAATAACTGTTTGACGTGGACTTTCATTACAACGATATTGTTTTCACCCTGAATATTGTCAAGGGTAACTGTCCATGTTTTGTTAGTATCATCAGTATTAACTGAGATATTTTGATCCGCTACATATTTTCCATCTTTAGTGAATTCTAGCCAAACCTTCTCACTATCAATGTCGATCTGCTTGACTTCGAGCGCATATCCATTGCCGAGGTCGAGGTTTTCACCATTTTTGAGGGTATATGTTTCATTACTGTCAAGAATTAACCTTGAAAGCTTGTTAACATGTGAATTCCAGATATTTTCGCTAGCATTGAACAGCGGAACATTCTTTTCTCCAAATAAATCGATTACTGGATATTGCTCCTCAGACCAGCTCTCGCATTTATAATTGATGCCTACAACATTACAAGTGCTGTTATTACTGCTAGCACTGTCTGCTGCACTTACAGTGTCTGCTGCAAATACAACTAAGACAATAAGAGCAGCCAGTGAAATTGCTGTATATTTATTCATTTTGTTGTTCCTCCTTACTTTTGTTGGTATTTTTTCTAAACACTTCACTCTTTTTTGGGATTTTCAAAATCTAGCATAGCTTCCACTAACAGTTGATCACTATCGATCAAAAATCTGGAAAATGTAAAGGCTCTTTCCAGGCTCCCAAATGTTTACAATTATTGCTAGACTAATAAAAACGTAAATTTTGCAGTCCAAATGGACTGTTTAAGAAGGAGAAGAGGCATTTCCTGCCTCACCTCCCTTGAGTTTTTCCAGTGACCCCTCTGCAGCAGTTCTTACAAATCGATACTCATCCATATCCGTGCTGATCCGGCTCAAGCCTTCTATAGCCTGTTGTCCTCCAAGTTCTCCCAGAGCCAGAACTTCCGATTGCCTTACGTCCCTCTCTCTTTCGGCCTCAAGAGCCTTGAGGAGTGGTTCGACAGCTCTACGATCTCCAAATTTCCCAAGGCCGTCTGCAGCACTTTTCCTCACCTTGTAGTTTTCATCCCCAAGTAAAGAAATCAAAGGGTCAATTGCTCGAGAGTCTCCTATCTCCACCAGGGAATTCACAATATTTTCTCTTACTAACCAGTCTTCATCTTCAAGGGTAGCAACAAGAGAGTCCACAGCCTCAGGATCGCCAATCTCTCCAAGAGCCTTAATGGCAGCACTCTGGAGATTTTTGTTATTAGCTTGGAGAAAGCCTTCTAGAGGAGTTATAGCTTCTTTGCTTCCGAGCCTTCCGAGAGAGCGGATAGCAGCTTCCTGTACCTCGGAGTTATTATCTTCAAGAGCATTAATCAAGGGCTGCTTTGTTTGAGCAACTTCATCAGATCCTTTGAAATGACTCAGCGCTAAAGCAGCTTCCTTCCGCACCTCTGGAGATCTATCGTTCAACATTTTAATCATAAAGGGAACACTAGCAGGGTCTTGGGTAGACTCAAGCGCAATTATTGCGTTGGTTCTGATTGTTGGGTTCCTGCTGTCCAGCATTTTAGTGAGTTTTCCAAAAACCGGTTCACTTCCAAAGTTTCCAAGAATGGCAGCCGCCGAATATCCCAGTTCTTTATCAGCAAACAGGTCCAGAAGAGTATCTATACACCCTAGATCGCCGATTTCTCCAAGAGCGTATACAGCTTCTTGGCGTATATCGGGATTATCTTCATGGCGTATATTAGCATCATCACGGTCCATAACCTCACAAAGAGGTTCAGTCGCCCTGGGGTCTTTCAATAGTCCAAGCGCAATCACAGTCAAGCGAACCACTTCTCCGTCTTCATCCTTTAATAGCTCAATAAGGGGTTCAACGGCTTCTATATCTCCAATCTCCCCAAGTGAATAAGCTGCAGTCATACGAACCTCAGGAGAGGGATCATTAAGAGTTTCCAGGAGAGGCTTCACAGCTTTTTTATCCATGATTTCTCCGAGAGAAAGAGCTGCAAGGCTTCTCACCTGTGGATTGTCGTCTTCTAAGGCCTCAATAAGGGGGCTAACTGCAGGCTCTCCTATATCGACAAGTGCATCAGCCGAAGCGTAGCAAATGTTCTGGTCCTCATCTCCGAGGCTTCCAACCAGTTTTTCTGCCCTAGCCTTGAGAGGGTCCTGGCCAAGAAAACCACTACATATTCCGGAAAGCAAAATCAAGAGAAGCAAAATTTTTGCATGCCTGCGACTGAAAAGTTCACCTAGCTTTATCATACGCATCACCTGCTCTCCTCGGAGGGATCAATAATTCGGCAGAAGTTACCTGGTCCTGCCATCTGGCCATTACATCAACTTTGAAACGGTCCTCACTTCCGCCTACTACCACATTCTGGACAGGCATATAGGAATCCCCTGTAGGCTCTTTATGTGCGATTTCCACGATTGTATAGGGGTAATCCGGCCATGTCCAAAGAGCGGTTTTATCTTCTGTTCCCACATAATAAAGATCGGAAGACTTAAGCACAATCTCTCCTGTTCTTTCATTTGTTACTGTAAGATTCGTGCGAACATCCCTTGCAGGGCTTAATCCTTTGTTGATCAGATAGCCATAGATTCTGTAAACGTCAGAAGTGTTCTTGCTCTCCACTTCGTATTCCAGTTTCAGGTGAAGTTCGGGAAGTGGGATATTTACAAGATAGGTGGCTTCATCCAGGAGTCTGTTGTTTTCAACAACCTTGACCTTTACAGGGTACTTGCCGGGAAGCTTGTACCCAAGCATTACACTGACAGAATTGTTTCCTGGAAGAAGATTAATGGGTTTCTGGAGCGAAACTGATTCTTCATCCCCTGAGGTGGAATTGTTTGAAATTATCAACCTTGAGGTTGAGTAGCTCCTTCCGTTCTCATCAACAAAAGCATTCTCTACTTCAAGCCAGACATCCACGGGTTTTGAACCATTGTTCTGAAGGACTATGTTCAGCTGTCCCCTATCCCCTATCCCGATAGGAGAGGCGTGCATATCAACAATTTTCACATCAGCCCCGCTTCCATACCATAAGGCTCCAAAAGAAAGGATCAGAAAGGCAACTGAGATCGAGATTAGAGTACCTTTCTTCATTTCATTTCCCCCTTTATCCCTGTGTTATCCTTAAGCTCATCAGCTATCGAAATGCAGTTGGTAAGCCCATACTTTTTCTTTGTTATTACGCCTCTTTTTTCCAGGTTCATAAGAATCCTGGAAGTCTTGGCCTTGGAGAAATCCAGGGAATTGACGAGTTCATTCTGGAGAATTCTTCCTCCTCTTGTTGTGATTAGTTCGACAGCTTTTCTTTCATCTCCTTCAAGGGCCCGCAAAAGGACATCTGTAGGGTCAATGTTAGCTCGGGCAGATCTGAATTCCTCAACAGGGGCATTCTCAGGGTAGATTTCTAAAATCTCCTCAGGAATTTTCTCTGCTGCAATATTAAGAGCCATTACCTGTGTTGCAGATCCATTTTCTGGAAAAGCAGAACCTTGAAGCCCCAGGAACAGTAGAACCCGGGCCAGCGCCAGACCCCCGAAAAAACCGGAGAAAAGGAGGATATACGCTTCTTTTACAGTGTATACATACGGAATATCCACAACCTTGAACGTGTCTCCCTCAAGCTGGATAACCACAGGTGAATCTTCAAGCAGGAGGTTGATGGCGACAGTGCTCGAAAGAAGCAGGATGCCCACAGCAAGTATGAATATTTTCCGTTCCTGGATCGTACTACCACCTCATTTACTACCTCTATTATGTACGAAACAAATGTTATATTTTTACTATGACCTGCTTTCGAGACGTTTCAGAATTCTGAAACCACAGCCAAATGATTCTGAAAAAATGTTTTAGATAACATTTTGAAAAACTGAGAAGTCCAGTGAAGTTAAAACAAAAAATAGCCTGAAAAAAACAGAAAAACGAATAGTAAAAAAGGAATTCTTAACAGCAAAGATAATTTCAACAAAAGGGCGCACTGTTTAAGCTTAAGAATATAAATAGAAAAAGGTAAAGGAGAAATCTCCTTTACTATCAGACAGGTATAGAACTGCGTAATTTAATCTCTGTCTCAACAATGTCTTTTGTTTCCCTTCCAATGGCAAGTTCCTCATTGGTTGGGATGACAAAAACTCTTATTTTCGCATCCGGAGTGCTGATGTCGATTTCCTGACCTCTTATCTTGTTCTTTTCGTCATCGATCTTTATGCCTATGCCGTCAAGGCCGGTAAGAATTCTCTTTCTTATGCTTGCGCTGTTTTCTCCGATGCCTGCGGTGAAGACTACTGCATCCACACCATTGAGCACGGCTGAATACTCACCTATGTATTTCTTGACCTTGTATGCAAAGACTTCAAGAGCGAGTTCTGCTCTCCTGTTGCCCTGGGAAGCTGCTTCATCGAGATCTCTGAAGTCATTACTGAGCCCGGAAACTCCAAGCACACCAGACTTTTTGTTCATCAGAGTGTCAATTTCCCTGGATGTCAGGCCCTCTTTCTCCATAATGAAGGGAACGACTGCCGGGTCAATGGAACCGCATCTGGTGCCCATTGCAAGCCCTTCGAGTGGGGTGAAGCCCATGCTGGTCTCAACAGACTTTCCGCCTTTCACAGCTGTAATGCTTGAACCGTTTCCAAGGTGACAGGTGATAATTTTGGTTTCCTCTTCAGGCTTCCCAAGCATAAGGGCAGCCCTTTCGGCAACATATTTGTGAGAGGTGCCGTGGAAACCGTATTTTCTTATCCCATGCTTTTCATACAGCTCATATGGCAGAGCATACATGTAGGCATATGCCGGCATTGTCTGATGGAATGCAGTATCAAATACAGCAACCATCGGTGTGCTAGGCATGATTTCGGCGCAGGCGGAGATTCCCATCATGTTTGGAGGGTTGTGAAGGGGAGCCAGTTCAAAGCAGTCCGTGATAGCCTTTTCCACACCCGCATCAATTAAAGCAGAGGTAGTGAATTTTTCCCCACCGTGCACAACCCTGTGCCCGACTGCATTGATTTCGGCCATGTCTTTGATGACACCGAATTCCGGGTCTGTAAGGGCCTTGACAACTTCTTCAAGAGCTGTCTTGTGGGTCGGCAGGTCAGTCTGCTTTTCCAGCTTCTTACCATCGAATCTTTTCTGAGTAATGATCGAGTTATCGATTCCTATCCGCTCGCAGAGACCTACTGCAAGGGCGGATTCATTACTCATATCAATTAACTGATATTTGAGAGACGAGCTTCCTGCGTTTATTACCAGTACTTTCATGTGTAAACCCCAGTTCAATAAATTGCTTTCAAGTCGCATTCACAGTTTCCGGTAGAATATATTATGTATATATTATGTATAAAAGTTGATAAAAAGCTTTCTAAAACGTTCGTAAGTATTGAAACGTTTAAGATTATTTTTTCTGTGCTGCGGCCTGAACACAGGTAATGGCAACTGCACCGACAATGTCTTCGTCACTACAGCCTCTGGACAGGTCATTAATTGGCTTGGCAAGACCCTGGGTGATAGGGCCATAGGCTTCAGCTTTGGCAAGTCTCTGGGCAATCTTGTATGCGATGTTTCCGCAGTTAAGGTCAGGGAAGATGAAGACATTGGCCTTGCCTGCAACAGGGCTTCCTGGAGCCTTTGAGGCTGCAACTTTGGGAACGATTGCTGCGTCTACCTGGAGTTCACCATCTATTGCGACATCAGGAGCGAGTTCCTGTGCACGCTTTGTAGCAGCGATAGTTGCGGCGGTCAGCGGGCTCTTGGCGCTTCCTTTGGTGGAGTAGGAGAGCATTGCAACCTTTGGCACGTCCTGGACCAGCAGTTCGAAGGTCTTTGCGGAACTCACTGCAATGTTTGCAACATCTTCTACGCTTGGCATTTCGACCATACCGGAGTCAGCGAAGAGGAATGTCCCATTGGACCCGTATTCACAGTCAGGTACAGCGATGATGAAGAAAGCGGATGCAAGAGCAGCACCAGGTGCTGTTTTCACGATCTGGACAGCAGGTCTCAGAGTGTCTGAAGAAGAGTGGTTAGCGCCTGATACAACACCGTCGGCTTCACCGAGTTTGGCCATCATAACAGCGAAGTACACGTAATCACTCATGATTTCAGCTGCACTTTCAAGTGTGACACCTTTATGCTTTCTCAGTTCGTAGAAGGCTTGAATGTATTCGTCCTTCTTCTCATAAGTTTTAGGATTTACGATTTTTGCTCCCGAGATGTCCAGATCTCCTGCAAGCGCCTTGATATCAGCCTCATCGCCGACAAGTACAATATTTGCAATACCTCTCTCAAGGATCTTAGCAGCTGCCTGGAGAGTTCTGATATCATCAGATTCAGGTAAAGCGATTGTCTTGTTAAGTTTCTTTGCTCTTTCACTAATTTTATCTAAAAATTTTGCCAAATCAACCAACCTCCTATATAATTGGAGTGACTTATTTTAGCTGGGTCTTGATATATAAATTTACGTAAAATGCATAATGATATATATAAAAATGAGAAATATATATTTCTGAGTTCCAGCAAATATTTGTTATGAATTTTTTCCTTGAGAATTATAAAGATCCAGAATTATTTTTAGGGCAGATGTATAATACTTAGAATAATATTACTGAATATAGATGATAAATTAATATAAAAGAATTCCGGAATGAGTTCAATGAGAATATTAGACAGCCCGCGAAAGGGCTAAAATTGTGAAAAATAATCTGATCTGTCCTTGAAGTTGCAGAAGAGAGAGTTGAGGGGCGAGTGGTATGAGGAAAAGGATTGAAAAACAAACGCAAAACATATAAGAGCGAGTAAAAAATAAGTAGGCAAGACAGAGAAACCTTACCAGCGTATTCTGACTTTTCCTGTCCCGCCCTAGTTTCGGCTTCCCGAGTTTCGCTTCCCGAGTTTCGCTTCGGGAGCACGAGGTCCTTTTCGCTTCGCTCAAGAGGACTAATTTATGGCTATAGCAATTATTTTCGGTCAAAAGAACTAAATTCCAGATCATTCTAACCCTTACAACCTTATTCGCCATACCGGATCGTTCCTGTCACGCTCGACGCAGGAGAGCGGCCTTTCCCGTAAAAAAAGAGAGGACAGATAATAAGAAGATACTAAAAGAGTTAACTATAAAAACTCCAAGACGGGAGTAGTTCACTCTAATTCTGCTATTAAAGGCATATGATCGCTTAGAGAGATCCAATCTTCATATTTACCAATAGAAAATGATTTCCCACTATTAATAATATCAACAGGTGCAAAGATATAATCTATATGATAAGGAGTCTTTCTGTTTTTCCTAAAATATAGTGTCGGTTCCCCCTCAATCCCAAACTTTACATTTGTAAAGGTATGATACATACTGAATATTTCAAATTGTTTTAACAGATTGATTACATCAGTAAGTGTTCCATTAAGGGGATAATTAGGGTTCTCCTTATCCCAGATAACGTTCCAGTTGAAATCACCTGCAATAATTGTTGGAGACTTGAACATGTCTTTATAATAATTCAATGACTGCCAAATTTCTCCAATGTATCTTCTTCTTGGATCTTCTTTATTGTTCTGTGACCAAATAGCAACAAGATTTATTGCTTCATTATCGGTCACTTTGACAGGAAGAACATATTTATAATTATTACAATAGGACTCGTGGGTTGTAATTTCAAAATCATTGAAACTAAAAACAGCTAAACCTTTATTTCTGTTATCGCCTATCCATAAAACATTGTCATAAAACTTATTGTTGAATTTGTCTGGATGCTCGCATTCTGGAACTATTAATAAATCAGGATCATAAGGAAGAATTTGTTCGTATTTCTTTCGGAAAGCCATATTACAGTTCCAAGTTATAACTTTCATATTACCGTTATTAATACAGTCACCAATCACTAAAAGTCTTTGACCTCAATCAAATTAGAATCCTGGTTCTAAATAAGAAACCTGAAGAAAAAAAATCATTTTTTTGTCAATTAATTAAAGGCCGGCCGCTTGCGGCCGGTGAGAGCGTGGGGAAGAGAAAAACTTAAAAAACCCAGGCATCAAAAAGTAATTCAAAAACAATATGCTTAATAAATGGGCACGAACATTGTGAAGAGAATTCCTTAACTTATTCCAGCAATTCAGCATCCTCATGCAAATAAGCCGGTGCACAGCAGCAGAGAATTTTCAGCAATGCACATCCTGTGTTTTGAATTCTGTGCGGTGTTCCTGGAGAAATACAAACGGTATCCCCTTTTTTGACCTCAAATTCTTCAGAGCCGAGAGTCATTATCCCGCTGCCTTCTGTAATGTGGTAGATTTCCTCGGTCAGGTGATGTTTGTGAAGAAGAGTTTTTCCGCCGGCAGGGACGGTGGCTTCGGCAAGGCTCTGGTTTGAGTTGCCGTGGACGGAAGGATGCATAAGTTCACGGATTATGGAACCGTCTTTTGTGATGTAAGGTTCTACTTCTTTGTATTTGGTAAGTAGCTGCATTCTAAATTACTGGAAATTACAATTATATAACTATTTTCCATTCGAAAAAGAATATTTCAAAGAAGATATGGGGATTAATCTTCCTGCAAAAGTTCGGAAAAGAGCAGGGAACAACCCGGAATCTCTTCAATATTTACCATAATCAGATTGAGATAGAAAGGTCCTCCACGCGTGATCTCTATAGAACTGAGGTTCACGAACTCCCAGATATCAACAGGATGTTTGAGATAAAAAGCCTCAAGCTCCGGACTGTTCAAATGCAGCCTGGATAGAAAACCTATGGCATGGATTGTGGAATTTAAAAGGGATTTATCTCTCACATCCAGAAGGAACACAAAAAAGAAATATTGTCCACGCGGCAGATCAAGCATGAATTTGACATCCATACGAAGCTCGGATAATAGAAGGTTTTGCGTTCCCTTCCCGTACACCATAAGAAGCATTACTTTGTCTTTAAAAAGAAGCTCCTGGACCGTATCTGGCAGGAAAAGATCCCCAAAAACCAGCTCAAACTCTTCATAACTCGGCGCCGTAAAATCATTTTTTACAAATAACAGGCCTTCCGGGTTCAAAAGCGAATAACACAGATTACCCTGAAAATCAACTATCGGATATTTTCCTGTAGAGACTTCTTCCCAGAAACCATCAAGAACTTCGTTATCCATCCGGGATAACAGGTGTACACATGTTCCGATAGCGATATCTTTCAGAACGAAACCCCCGCTAATGCCATTCTTTTACTTCAGCCAAAAAAAATAAAAGGACAAAAAACCCGCCTATAAGAACTCAAATCTAAAGTCGTAAAGTATTAATTATAGGATTTATATCTAAATAATATTATATATATGTATAACCTGTAAAAAAAGAATCTAACATTCTGATTTTAGATAATTAGATGTATAACTGAAAAAACGTAGTTGAAAAAAGTGAAAAACTGTAAGCTTAAGTGATAAGCTTTCCAAGGAAATAACCAGGCTTCGCACCAACGATTTCCACATCAGCATACTGGCCGGGCTTGAGATCAGAGCCGCTTATGACAACCGGGCGGTAGGAGTCCGTGCGGGTGAGAACATCCCCCATTTCCGTGTACTTCGAGACGAAGGCTTTTCCTTTCCAGCCGATCATTACCTGCTTGGACTTGATCTTGATTTGTTCACATACTTTGTGCAGTTCATGGGAACGCTGCACTGAAATCCTGGAATCGAGGTTTCGGAAGGAAAAAGCTTTCGTATGCGGGCGGGGAGAGTAACGGGAAATGTTTACTTTTTCCGGGCGGTATTTCTGTACCCATTCGACAGTTTCTTTGAAGTCATCATCGGTTTCATCGCAAAAGCCAACAATTATGTCAGTGAAGAGAGAGAGGTCTTCGAAACGGGCACGGAATTTCGTGATTATCGCGTCCACAGCATCCATTTTATGCAGGCGGTTCATTTTCTTCAGGACAGAGTGAGATGCGGACTGGATCGGGAGGTGGAGTAGTTTGAAGACTTTATCGGAATCAAAAGCTTCCACAAGATCATCGAGAATAGGAAGGACGGAGAAGGGATTCATCATTCCGACCCTAACTTTGAAGTCGCCGGGAATTTCCGCGATCATACGTAAAAGGGCTGGGAGTTTGAATTCCGTGTCCAGCCCGTACTGGCTGTCGTCCTGTGATGTGAGCCAGATTTCCCTGCAGCCATCTGCAACTGCGGTGCGGATATCTTCGACTATCTCATCCGAAGGAAAAGAGCGCAGTTTGCCTCTTGCATGCTTTACAATGCAGTACGAACAGGCGAAATTGCAGCCCTGAGAGATCTGGCAGATGTGAATATTGGGGTTGGAGCGCTCTCGTGGAACATTGAGGAAGCCAAGAGGTTCGGAAGTCCGGAACTCAAGACGTTCTTCTCCTTGCAATCGTCCTTCTTTTTTTCTCTGCTCGATTGAGGAAAGAACGTCGCCAAGGCGGGAAACCGCGTTTACTCCCAGAATATGAGCTTCGGGATTTGCGTGAAGGATATCTTCAAGCTGGACTTCCGGCATGCAGCCAGAGACGATCACCTGTATACCTCGCTCACCCATCCTGCGGATCTTATAGAGAATCTTTTGCTCTGTAGTGTATTTGACTGTGCAAGAATTGCAAATATAGACATCTGCCTGATCGACAGTATTAAGACCCACAAGTTCATGCCCTAGACTTTCGACGCTTGCCTTCATTATCTCGGCTGACGCCTGGCTTGCCGAACAGCCAAAACTTTCAAGATAGACCTTCATATTCTGACTCTGAACTCTATAGTTTTTTAATTTTGTAACTCTTTTGGAAATTCGTGTTTCAAAAAAGAATGAAAAAGAAGAGGATAAAAGGATTTACAGATAGAGAGGAGTCTCCTGCTTGTCCTTTATATAAATACTGTCCGTGAACCTGACAGCCCCGGATGCACCCATCGAAATCGTGTGTACCCTGGCGTCTCCACCGCCGAACAGGTTGACTTCTCGCAGAAAATGACCGGGAGTTACAGCTGTTGCTGAAAAGATCACATCATTCCCAGGCACAAGTTTGTTGGTATCAAGGATATCGTTGAGGTTTTGAAGGGTAATTCCCATTTTTTCGAGCCTTGGCATTTTTTCTTCGATTTCTTCATCGATCTTATCCTGACTCTTTCCGTTTGCAACCGTGGGGAGCACAAGCCTCGCGAGGATCTTTCCACCGAGGATTTTGATTGCAGCCGCTGTGAGCACGGCTTCACCTGAACCGCCTGCACCCATTACCATATGAATACCTGACCCTCGGACAGCAGTTGAAACCCCAGGCATAAGGTCTCCATCACTGACCAGCTTTACGCGGGCGCCTGCTTCCCGAATTTCGGTTATCTTCTGGGCGTGCCTGGGCCGGTCAAGAATTACAACAACAAGCTCTTCAATACTTCTTTCGAGAGCCTTTGCGACTATCTCAAGATTGTGCCTGACAGGGGCATCCAGGTCAATCTTTTCACCAGGATGATCTTCTTCATAGCGTACCACATCTGGCCCGACAACGATTTTGTCCATGTAGATATCAGGGCCGTGGAAAATTCCACCCCTTTCCGCCATGGCCATGACCGCAACCGAACCAGGGTACCCATCTGCGGTAAGGTTTGTTCCTTCAAGAGGATCGACTGCAATATCGACCTCCAGGTCTCCATTTCCTGTTCCTACCTGCTCTCCGATGTAAAGCATGGGAGCTTCGTCCCTTTCTCCTTCCCCGATTTTGATTATACCTTTCATATCAAGCTTGTTCAGTGTCCTTCGCATGGAGGCGACTGCTACCTGATCGGCAAAACTTTTGTTCCCGCGCCCCATCTGATAGGCTGCGGCAATGGCAGCAGCTTCTGTTACTTGAATAAGCCTGGGCAATAACTCACACTCAATAGGTCCTGCGCACTCAATCATCTCTTCTACTGTCTTTGGATGAGATATGATAATCAACTCCCATTTTCTGCTTACTGATAATCTTCTTCCTGATAATGAAATTCTTTTTTCGGTGATTTCCTTTACCTGTTTATGTGATTTCTTAACACAATCGTAATTAATGAATGTATTGCCAGGCAGGAAACAGATATTTATCTTATAAAACGTTTATCGCAGAAAGCTCTGTAAATAAAAAGCTTTCATACGGGCTTCAAAATAGAGAATAAAGAGAAGAAATATAAAAGAATGACTAAAAAAGTTCGACTTAAAGTTTAACTTAAAACGTAACTTAAAGCATAACTTAAAGCGTAACTTAAAGCGTAACTTAAAGCGTAACTTAAAGAGTGGTTTAAAAACAGCAGTTTCTGCTCTATTTAATCCTCAAGGGGAAACACCCGTGAGAATTCACTGTTTACAACACCTGAAAAACGATACCCTGGGAAATATAGGGACCTGGATAGCCAGAAAAGGATATAGACTTACGAAAACCCTGCTCTATGAAGACTCTCTTTTTCCTGACCCTGAGGAACTCGATTTGCTCCTGATAATGGGTGGCACCATGAGCGTTTACCAGAAAGAGGAATATCCCTGGTTAAAGCCTGAAAAAGAATTTGTTAGAAAAGTTATAGAAACAGGCATTCCGGTGCTTGGAAGCTGTTTTGGGGCTCAGATGATTGCCGAAGTGCTGGGTGGAAGAGTTACGGGGAATCAGTATAAGGAAATCGGCTGGCACACGGTACGAGCTATGGAAGGGAAAAACCTGAACAAGATCAGAAGTTTAAAACTTCCATCAGGAATGTTTCCGGAATTTACCGGTTTTATGTGGCATGGGGACATGTTTGAAATTCCAGACGGCGCAATGAAGCTTTTTGAAAGTGAGGCCTGCCCTAATCAGGGATTTATCTATAATGGAAACGTTCTCGGGCTACAGTTCCATCCTGAGGCTGACAGGCAGTGGGTAAGAAATCTCATCAAAGATTCGGGGCACGAGCTTGTTCCAGGAAAGTATATCCAGTCCGAAAAGGAAATCTGCTGGCAGCAAAGCTTTTTTGAAAATTCCATGAGCCTGGCTTTTTCTCTCATGGATTGGTTTGAAGAGAAATGTAAATAAGAAAAAAGGTGTGAGAAAGAACTAATGTGGACTCGATAAAGTACAGAGTGAAAAAGAAAAAAAGAAAGTAAAGTGTGAAAGAGAAGTAAGGTGTGAAGAGAAATAAAATGCAAAAGATGGAGTAAAGTGTGAAAGAAAAGTAAGGTGTGAAGAGAAATAAAATGTAAAAGATAGAGTAAAGTGCGAAAGAGAAGCTGACGAGAAACTCGGGATGCAGTTTCAGAAAATTATTACCGGGGATAATATGAGTGTTGATTTTAATTCAGGGGGAAATAAAACCCTTACATATTTAGATAATAGTATTTTAATGAGGTAAAAAATATGCTAGTAGAATCAATTATTGTAGCTCTCATAGCTTCATTTTTCTTGGGGTTTAAGGACAAAAAATTTAGTCTAAAGAAAACACTCAAATATTACGGAATTACTGCCATTTTTGGAACTATATTAATTTATGTATACTTATATTTGTTCACTCCTGCTTTTGTTGGCATATTAGGCGGGTACTACATAGTCGCAGCAATACCAATACTTATAATTTCGGCACTTTATATATCCATAGGTATATCGAGTAATTCAGATAATATAGAAATTGGAATTCAGGCATTAAAAATAATAGCAATACTTGGGGTTTTTATATACTTACTAGCCACTCCGATTTTGTATAATCAACAGTTACATGATATTCCCCAAGTAAAAGTTTATAATAACATTTCTCAAGGATCTAATTTTGCCCCTATCGATGCTCAGAATATGAGAATTGTTGATCAATCCATGGCTTATTACCTAGGAAATAAAGTAATTGGAAGCAGTGAGCAGAATTTAGGTAGCCAGTTTGAAGTAAAACAGAATGATTTTACGATCCAAAATGTAAATGGTCGATTGTACTGGGTTGCTCCTTTAGAGTTTAGAGATATTTTTAAGTGGTGGAGTGCAAAAACATCACCCGGCTTCATAATGGTAGATGCTGAAGATCCTTCTGCACCTGCAAAACTTTACACTGGCTATAAAATGAAGTATATGACCTCCTCATTTTTAGGTGATTATATTATCAGACATCTTTATTCAAATGGCTATCAGAATGTCGAATTAAAAGATATTAATTTTGAAGTTACAGATAAACTTCAGCCGCGTTGGGTAGTAAGCTTAACAACTCCATCAGTGCTTAATGGTGGAGATGTTGTTAAAGGAGTTACAGTTATCGATCCTGAAAATGGGGATATTACAGAGTATTCTCTTGGGAACGCGCCTGAATGGGTTGATAGAGTCATGCCTGAAGAACTTGCTAGGAATTATCTTAGTTGGTATGGCAAATATGTTCACGGTTGGTTAAATTCAGTAATTACAGAGAAAGACGTCAATGTTGTTAGTTCTGAGGATATGTGGTTAATACATGGAAACAATGGGCAAGCATATTGGTTTGCTGGAATGACTTCTTCCTCATCAAAGGATCAATCTCTAACGAGCATAGTATTAGTAAATTCGAGAGATGGGACTGTCAATCTGTACAGGATGAATGGATGGAATGAACAGGCTGTTATGGATGCAGTAAATGCTTCAGTGTCGAATTTCAAAAATTATCATAGCAGCGCACCTATACCCTATGATTGTTCAGGAAGGTTAGCTTATGTTGTTCCGATAGCTGCATCTTCGGATAATGGAGAAATATTCCAAGAAATAGGAATTGTAGATGCTATAACAGGACATGTTTCTCTTGGGAATACTAAGGCAACTGCCTTTGAGGGGTATAGAAGATACCTGAATGAAAACGGGTACAACTTCGCTATAACGAGTTCACGTGCCATAGGGAATATTACTGGAATTGTGAATAGGATCTCAGGTATTATTTCAGCAAATAACCTTGATTACAGGCTAATTTACCTCAATAATTCAAACATCATCTTTGAAATTCCAGTTTCTCAATATCCAGAGGCAGCCCTTACAAACATAGGTGATGCCGTAAGCATGACTTATGAAGATACGAGGGATTCTGTGATAACAATTGATAGTTTCAACAATTCAGGAATTGATGTGAGGATTAGCGCAGAACAACAGAATTATACACGGATGAGAGCGAATCAAACCGTGTATTAATTTTTAGAGTTTGGAGTAGTAAAAATAACAGAATTTGATGTTATTCAATGAACGTGGAATTCCTCACGTATCAAAATCCGGTAGTGGGCGTGAGTTATTGAAAACCATAAGCAGAAGGATTTATCTAGAATTTATTCAAATATGGAGGGTGTACTTGCTTTTTCGGAATTAATCAATGACTCATGGACACGACCCAAAATCCCTAAAAATTGATATCCCATTAAAAAAGTAGGAGACTTACTTTAAAAAATCTGCCAGCGCCACTCTTTCAATAACGAGTTCAGGAATATATTCCTCCCCTGCAGCTTCAATTTCTGCATCAGTAATCCCGAACAAGGAAAGGATTCCCTGCCTTTTGGCATCGGAATAAGCAAGCAGCTCAGAACATGATTTTTCCTCTATTAATTCTCTGATGGCAGAAAGAGCCAGAACCAGATTGTCCATTTTTCCAAGCAGCACGAAAGCAGTATTGTTTTCACCTTCATGCAACCCTATAGAAAAACTCCTCTCGATCTGCCTTTCTCCGGCTGCATAACGCATAATCTCAATTCCGGGATCTTTTGCTATGTTTTTGCCTGCAGCTAATGCTCTGAGTGCCTTTCCTACTGCAAAATGAAGATGTCTTTCACCTGCGATCAGATCTGCGTTCAAACCCTGGGCAATGACTTCGTTTTCGGAAGCGATAGAACTTACTGATTTCAGAAAGCCGGAAAGATTCGGGATCCGCACAGCTCCGCAGATTATCTGGATTTCCCTTTGCATTTCCATACCCCTGCCATAACGCGGGCTTTACAATAAGGATTTCGGTCGTATGAGAAAAATAAAAAATGGAACGCAGGAAGACAAAAAGATGAAATAAAAGAGTGAAGTAAAGAGATAAAATAAAAGAGTGAAATAAAAGAAAAGCCGAGAACTTTCAAAAAGGGCTATAAATTATTAAACTTTTAAGAATTAACTCAACCACAATCAGCCCCAGCAGTACCAAAAAGAAAAGAATCAAAAGGTTGATAATGATCATCGGGTTAATTCTTCTTCGAACTTCCCCTAGCCCATACATCAGAATTACCATATATAATAATGATAGATTAGTATATAATCATTTGTATATCCATAGACATAATAAATATATAAAGTATTAGAATATAGTATCAGTGTTCTCTTGTTGATCTTGTATCAGTGTTCTCTTGTTGCTCTTTTTTGATCGGTCTCCTCAATTACTTTGACAAAATGCCTGTCTGAAAGATCCTCTTTTCCTGACCAGAAAATTGCCCTGTGGTACTTCCAGACATTCGGATCGAGTTCAAGAATTCCTACATGAACCACGAGTTCAAAAACAAACCAGTAACCTGCAAGCAAATGTATTAAACGGATTAGCCCTAAAGCCTCAATACCAAGCAACGGCGCAAAGTACCATGCGACGGAGAGTATCCATTCTGCAATTGGAAGTCCGAGAGGAGTCCAGTTGATACTGTAAAGCACTACGCCTGTAATTGCTATCAGGAGGATTGCAGTGCTTTCAAAAATAATAAGCAGCTTGAGCATGGGATGAAGTTTTGTAACATAATGTCCCTTGCGCTCGTCATAAATCGTAAAAGCCGGATACCTGCCTTTTCCAAAAAAATTTTTGACTATATCAATAAGGCGTTCTGCATCATCTTTTCCAAACAAATAAGATTCCTTGAAATGCCCTATCCGGTCTCTGACACCACATCTTTCTCCTTTGCAGGAAAAAATATTGTAAGGAACCAGAATCCAGTTTGCGACGAGGAAAAAAGGTACAGCAATCATATGCAGAGTCCGAGCTATTTGAAAAGACATGAAATCCCAGCCAAAGTAGATTTTAAACCCTGTGAAAATAAGGGTTAGCATAGCTACAAGGTGCACCAGATGGGTAACCCTCTCAAGCCAGGTATAGCGCTCAACAATTACTCTCCCGGAAGCGGGTCTTTGAGTAGATCGTACCATACTTCCAACCTCCTTTAAATCACCCTTATATCACCCTTATATTGTAGTCCGGATGCTTTCCGGTTTTATCAATTGTATGCACTGCACATGCCAGGCAGGGATCATAGGAGCGAGCTGTATGCAGGATTCCTAGAGGATTCGAATAATCCACTCCAAGTGCATTTTCGGCAGCTGAAATTTTGGTGCCTATGAGAGCCTGCTCAACAGGACTTGGAATTTCCTGCGAATTCCTGGGAGCAAGGTTCCAGGTACTCGGAACCACAGCCTGGTAAAGGGTTACCATGGAATCCGTCCCTGTGGCAATCCAGTGTCCCAGGGCCCCTCGCGGAGCTTCCCATAAACCCATTCCTGCAGAACTCTTTGCCATGGAAAGATCGGTATGCACAGCGACCTTTCCGCCTGCCTGAAGATCCTGTGTGAGCCATTTCATAAGTTGTGGAACCACTACAAGAATTTCCTGCATTCTTGCAATCATGCGGGTATAGTTGTTGACAGGATAGTAGCCGTTATCTTGAAAAGTTTTTACCAATCCCGTAACAAGAGGTTCTCCCATAATCATCATACGAGCAAGGGGACCGACCTCACACGGAATTCCATCATAATGAGGGGCTTTTGCCCATGAGTAGCGGCTCTTCGATCCTTTTGTATAATCGATATTTTCAGGATCTCCTTCCGGAACTGTAGCCCCATTCCAGGGAGGACGATCTTTTATGTCGTCAATGTAAAAGGAGTGGCTAATACTTTCTGAGATCTTCCTGTAGTCGAATTTCTCAAGCTTGAAATAGCCATTCATATAGCCGGAAGGAATAACTCTGCTGTCCGCAGGACTTGTGGGGTCATATCCATCACCTTTCTCAGGCCTGAAGAAAACTCCGTAAGAAAGAAAACCGATCTTATCGGGATCTTTGTAAGTACCTGCAAGGTCCATTTTCATACTGATAGGCAGACCAAGAAGCTTTTCTCCTACCAGCTCCGAGCCAAAAGCCGCAAAGAGCGGGACATCTCCCCAGCCTGCAGAGTGTGAGAAGTCCTTGCTGACGAGGGATTTATTCAGAAGTTCCTGCAGGCGTTCAATCACGAAATTAACAGCTTTTTGAGGAGAAGAAGCTCTGTAAGTATTTTCAATCCAGGTATCGGGAGAGACCCCAAGAGTAAATGCTTCAATGAACTCCATCGTCTTCGATACATAGCCTACAATTTGCCCGATATCAGCAACCGTCGGAGAATAAACTACTCCCCCAACATTTTGAAGAACCGGATGAGGCATCTTGCCAGCTATCAGAGAAATGGCTTCGTGCAAGCGGCGAAATTCCCCTATAGCACCGAGATAGGATGAACCAGCCGGATAACTGATACCGTTAAGCTGATAAATCAAAGGTGCAAAACGTCCTTGGAGTTCTTTCCATACTGCATTTCCAACATCCCCGTATTTTGCCAGGATATCACGATAAGCCGGGTTTGCAAGATCAGGACCCCAGAGTACGTAGATATGGGCTGCATGGCTGGCTATGTAATTCAGGCTCTGGTGAATGTTTCGCATTACAAGAGCGTTTTTGGGAACCTCTCCTGCAACCCCGAAAAGTTCGTCCAGGGCATTTGCTGCAGTTATGCCATGGCTTACCGGGCAGACCCCACAGATCCTTTGGACCAGAAGTGCTGCATCCCTGGGATCATGCTTCTGAAAAAGCCTTTCAAACCCCCTTAACTGCAAGCCATTACTCTGGGCATCAGTAATCACGCCTTCCCCATTAACTTCGGTATTGATCCTGTAATGCCCTTCAATTCTCGAAACAGGATCGACAATGACCTGTACCATTATTTTTCACCTCCGGTTTTCTCTGAAGCGCTTTCTTCGGCAAAGCCTTCCTCGTCCTCAGGTCTTTTCAGGACAGTTCTTCTGACAGCGTGAGCCCCTGCAGCAAGCAGAGCACCTCCTATTGCCACACCTGCTACAGTACTGATATTCGTACCTAAAATTCCTGTTTTCTCAATTTCCACGAAAAAAGGCCTTGATGAATCCGGGAAGCCAGGTTCAACACAGGATATACAGGGAGAACCTGCCATCGGACATAAATTAAGGTGGCCATTCCAGTGGCGAGTACCACAATCGGCATGGGAATAAGGACCCTTGCACCCTAGTTTCCATAGGCATTTTTCTCCACCGACTGTCAGATCAAATTCTCCACGGTCATAGTATCCGCGACGAGGACAGTTATCATGGACAACATGGTCAGGCGGGAAGAAAACCTTTGGACGCTTCCATCGATCCAGTACATAAGGCAAATCGTCAGGTATCTTTATCTTTCCCAGAACAACTGCGCCTATTGTCAAAAACACCCAGTCAGGATGTGCAGGACAACCGCCAATATTGATAACCGGTGTATTGATACCAAGCAGGTCTACAATCCCTTTTGATGAATCTTCCATAGTAAAGGCAATTCCACGGGGATCCAGAAGTTCAACTATATCACTCTTAGCAGCGTTCACCCCACTGTTAGTTGCACACTGCCCGATTGCAACAATTACTGAGGCATTTTTCGCAACTTTCTCGTAAATTTCCTTATAGGGCCTGCCCCCGTACATAAGATATTTCCCGGAACCTTGAGGTCCGTTCGCGACTGCTCCCTCAGAGACAAGAACGTAACCTTTTTCCCTTTCCATGATTTCATCCAGCATGATCTCAGAGTTCAGCTCACTGGTATTTGCGAGTTTTCCATCCACGAAAATTCCCTGCTGCATCATTAAAACTTCATGATAGAGCAGTTTGAGATTGTAAACCCGAAGGAATTCGACGATATCAGGCGATCCTCCGTCCAGCATTGATATGGTACAGCCACTATCCATTACTCCGTGAAGCCATACGACTTTAGTTTCCGAAAGCTCAAGGGCTTTTGCCATATCGCTTTTATATGTTTGTAAAAACAGTGAGGCCCCCAATACCCCGACAGCCTTTATAAAAGTCCGTCGATCCATCTTCATAAAATCGAGATTTTTAAACTTTTCAAGTAAGCTCTCATTACTCGTTCCATTTCCCCCACTATCGCAAATCTTTTTATATAGAGATATATATAAGATAGGGCTTAATATATTAAAAGACTATCATAATCCCTATCTACTTGCTTTGTAAATAACCTTTGAGTGCTAAAAAACAGGTATTCTAAGAATGCATCTTTCTTTAGAGATATGTTGAAATTTTATAATTAACGCCCAATCTAACTACTTTTTAAATAAATACATGTTTTATAAAAATTTATATAATTAAATACCCTTCTTTATTTATCGAAATTTAAAGGCTATGGCATATTTGCTATAGCATGTTTAAGAGTGAATTTAATAGTGAAGGCTGTATATTTTAGAAAAGAAAACTATGCAGCAAATATGGGGGATAGAATATGACTATTGGGGACGGTCATGATTTAAGATCGCCGAGATTTGCAGGCGATGAAGTTTTGCAGGCGTGTTACGACAACGAAAGATTCCTTCAGAGAGGGGATAGTGGATCTGCAGTAGAAAAAGTTCAACAGGCTCTGATATTTTTGAGCTTTCCGGTGCCCGAAGTTGGAGCCAACGGTATCTTTGGTGACGAAACTGAACTGGCTGTCAGAAGCTACCAGGAAGCACGCGGGCTGAAGGTTGATGGTGTAATAGGATTAATCACTATAGGAAGTCTCGATGCAGAATTTATCACTGACGTAGAAGAGCCTTCGGTTTCACCAGCACCTGAACCACAGGTATCGGAAGTTTCGACTCCATTATTCCCGGAATCTCCAGTTCGATCACCAAGAGCGTCTCCGGTTGAGCCGGTAAGGGCACCTGAAGTCCCACCAGTAAAGGTGCCCCATGCTCCGCCAGTAGAGAGGCCTGCAGTAAAAATACCTCAACCTCCAGATGCACCGGTAGCGGAACCTCCGATCCTGACGACACAAACAGTTCCGCCTGAACAAACGCCGGTTCGTGTGACCAAGCCCGTGATTCCACCTATGAGTAAACTACCAAATACAATTGATAGTCAGGGACGTAAATTCCATACTGCAGGAACCTGGGGTGGGGATAATTCTTCTTTTGAAGCTGAGGCTGGAAAATCGGTACGGCTTGAAGTAAGTAATCTGAATGTCACTGAATCAAATATCCAGATAAAGACAAATACAGGAGAAGTCAAGGAATCTTTGCTTTTACCTGACACTCTTGTAGATTTTAAATTCTCCGCGATAGAAGAGCCCTTTATATGGAGATTTTACATTGAGACCGACAGTAAGGATTCTTTAATCGAATGGAAACTCTATAGCAACTGGGTGCCTGGGAAATCCGAATAACCAGTGAATCAGGAATAGAAGTGTATTTGGCATTAAGCTGTTGCTAAATACAGAATAATATTTTAAATCAGAAAGATATGACGACTTCAATGGCATCGATTTTTGGGCTCTTTGCCCTTCCATTAATTTTGCAAAACTAGTCTTAAAACAAACTGCAAGATGTTTTATTTTAAGAGTTCGCATATGCTTCTTTTACCAGAAATCTCTTGAATCAAATAAAATTAACAAAAGCACATTCACAAAAACAAAATTAGCAAAAATAAGATAATAGAAAGAAAAAAATTAAAGTATGGAAGAAATCTCTTCCCTGATAAGCCTTATAGACTCATCTACACCTTCGAGAACCTCAGGACTTATCTCCCGAGTAGCTTCAGTGACCACAACTCCTATTTCAATCCCAATGACAACAATTTCCGGGAGGGTTTGGACCTGTTCTCCAATCTTCAATACATCTGTAATTGTCAGATCGTGAACCGAGAGCAGGGGGTGAAATTCAGTGCCGTTTAGCAGATCCCTGCCTTCGATGCGGTGTACCGAACCTGCAGGGCTGTCTGCCAGAATCGCATCAACTATAATGACCTTTCTGGCGCCGTCGAGAAGATTAAGGAGGTCGAGTCCGCAGACCCCTGCGTCTTCTATGTCAAGGTCTTCGAGGCTTGCAAGTTCCGTTTTTTGAAGAACCTCAATGACTTTGAGGCCAACACCATCGTTTCCCATTAATGGGCTTCCGAATCCAAGGATGCGGACAGGAGCATGTAATATAGACATATTCTCACTTAATTAAAAAGCATACAGGTTTTTGAACATGCCTATATTACCTTTTCCAGTTAAGATTTATTTTTAACAACTTTATCAGTGTTTTTTAGGCTTGCATTCCTTAGCATCAAACCTTGAATATTTCTCTATAACCTCTGAATAGTGAGTGTCTGAGAGGTCTTCTTTTCCTGACCAGAAGATAGCTTTGTAGTACTTCCAGACATGAGGATCAAGCTCCAGAATACCCACATGAATTACCAGTTCAAAGACAAACCAGTAGGTCAGCAGCAGGTGAAGAGCCCTGAGGAACTGCAGGGAAGTCATGTCGAATACAGGTGCAATAAGGCTTCCTGCAGACAGGATCCATGAGCCTATAGGGAGGCCGAAAAGCGACCAATCAAGCTTGTAAAGAACAATGCCTGAAACCGCAATAAAGAAGATGGCCGTACCTTCAAGCACAATCAGGATCTTCATTAAGGGGTGAAGTTTAGTCTCATAGTGGCCTTTTTCTTCATCATAGATGGAAAATGCAGGGTATCGGCCTTTCCTGAAGAAGTTACCAATTATACCACCCATGCGAGTTGCATCTTTAGGACCGAAAATATAATGGTCCGTAAAGTGTGAAATTTTTCCCAGAAACCCATGGCCTTCGGAGAAGATATTGTAAGGGATAAGGATCCAGTTCACTGCAAGCAGGAACGGAACCATTATCATGTGAAGCCCGCGGGCGGTATGGAAACTCATAAAGTCCCATCCCGTATAGATCTTTAACCCGGTGATGATGAGCACTATCATCGCAATAGCATGGACAGTATGAGCTATCCTGTCAGTTAAGGTATAGCGCTCAACAACCATTGACCGGTTGTCTTTAGATTTCATTGTGGGTCATCTCCTTTATACTATTCTTAGGGTAGCTGGAGCGTTTTTCCCGGTTATGTCAATGGTGTGGACTGCACATGAAATGCAAGGATCATAGGACCTACCCATATGGAAGATGCCAACTGGATTGGTATAATCGACACCTCCGACTGGGTTGATTTTTGAACCAATGAGAGACTGTTCGAGCGGACCAGGGATGCCTTTGCTGTCTCTTGGGGACATTAACCAGCTACCGGGAACTATGGCCTGATAGTTGGCAACCTTTCCATCGCTGCCAGCAGAGATCCAGTGACCAAGAGCTCCACGAGGTGCTTCCCATAGGCCCAATCCCTGATTATTTTTAGCTGCATTAAAGTCTAGAGGCACGGAAATCTTGCCGCCCGGCTGATAGTCAACTGTTACCCAGTTAAGAAGTTCATATGCGAGAATTGCCATTTCCTGCATACGAGCCAACATTCTGGTGTAGACATTAGCTGCAGAGTAGCCTTTCTCATTGAAAGCCAGAGCAAGTCCGGTTACGAGCGGCTCTTTTATATTTAACATGCGTGCAAGAGGCCCGACTTCACCTGGAATTCCGTCGTATCTCGGAGCCTTGTCCCAGCTGTACTGGCTATCCGAACCTCCTGTGAAGACGATTTTATTCGGATCCGTAAACGGAACGGTTTCACCTTTTGCTGGTGCGAAGTCGTTGGCACTGTTCTGGTAGAAGGAGTGAGCAGTACTCTCCGTAACCTTGTCCGGATTAAATTCCTGATATTCGAGCTTTCCTGTTACCACACCTGAGGTGAAAATACGGTCTCCTGCTGGGCTCCTCGGGTCGTATCCGTCTTTGTACTTGTAGTATCCACCATATGAAACAAAGCAGATCTTTGAGGGATCCTTGTACCCACCGATTGTATCATGTTTAAGGCTTGCTGGAAGGCCAAGCAGAGTTTCGCCTACAAGTTCTGAACCAAAAGCTGCATAGAATTCCACATCTCCCCAACCTGCGTCTTTGGAGAAGTCATTGGAAGCAAGGGATTTGTCAACAAGACCCTTAAGGTGTTCAGTAACAAAGCTTACTGCTTTTTGAGGAGAGCTTGCCTTATAGGTATTTTCGATCCAGGTATCGAATGGAACTTTCAGAGTATGTTTGGATACGAAGTCCATGACCTGCAGATAGTAAGTGGAAAGTTTGGTTATATCTGCGACATTAGCCGGGTAGGTATATCCACCTGGATAAAGGGATGAAGGACCAGGCATTCTACCGGCAATAAGTGCGATAGCCTCCTGAAGGCGTTTCTTTTCAGGAATTGCTGCAAGATAGGAACTTCCCACAGGTATAGGCACGCCATCCATCTTGTAGCTGATTGGGGCAAACCTTCCAACCATCTCTTTCCAGACTGCGTTTCCGGCGTCTCCCAGTGTTGTAAGGACATTTCTGTAAGCCGGGTTTGCAAGGTCAGGGCCAAAGAGGATATATATATGAGTTGCATGGCTTGCAACCATGTTCAGGCCCTGGAAAATGTTCCTCATCATAAGAGCATCTTTTGGAACGTGATCAGCCACGCCATAAAGATCGTCAAGAGCATTTGTGGCTGCCATTCCATGAGCAATAGGGCAGACACCACAAATTCTCTGGGTAAGAAAAGCTGCGTCTCTTGGATCCTGATTCTGCAAAATGCGTTCAAAACCCCTGAATATAAGGGAAGATGACTGGGCATCGGTAATAACACCGTTAGCATCTACTTCAGTGGATATGCGTTGGTGGCCTTCAATTCTGGTTAAGGGATCAACTGTAACGTTTACCATTTTTCACTCACTCCTTCATTCTCCTTACAGCATGTACGCCAGCAACAACTGCAGCTGCACCGACTGCGACCTTAGCTACTGTGTCAATGTTTGTTCCGGCAATTCCTACATCTTCACGTTCAACATACAGGGGCATTGAGGTGTCTGGGAAGCCCGGCTCGACACAGGCAATACAGGGGCCTCCTGCCTGGGTACACATACTGACTGAACCGTTCCACCTGCGGATTCCACAGTCTGCATGGGCGTAAGGAGCTTTGCATCCAAGTTTCCACAGGCACCCTGGCCCGCCTACCTCAGTATCGAGCTCTCCGCGGTCATAGTATCCGCGGCGGGGACAGTTTTCGTGCACTGTGTGGTCTGGAGGGAAGAAGACCTTCGGCCTGCCGTATTCGTCCAGAACGGCCGGAAGATCATCAGGAACTTTTATCTTTCCCAGGATTACCGCGCCCACGGTAAGAAGTATCCAATCAGGATGAGCAGGACAACCCGGAATGTTGATTACGGGCTTATCGATGCCAAGTTCTTTAAGCATGCCTTTTGTTACATCGGCTTTTGAATATGCTACTCCTCTATAGTCCGTGTCCTTGGCAACATCGCTGGCTGCATTGGTAATTCCTCCCCAGCAGGCACAGGCCCCGACTGCAACGATAGCTACGGCATTCTTTGCAGCCTCTCCAAGGGTTTCCTTGAAAGTCTTGTTTCCAATAACCAGGTAGCGTCCTGAACCATCCGGACCGTTCGGAATTGAGCCTTCAACGACCAGGATATACTTACCTTCTTTGTAAAGTTCTTCGAGGAGAATCTCAGAGTTAAGCTCGGAGGTGTTTACAAGCTTACCATCATTCCAGATTCCCTGCTGTGCACAAAGAGTCTCATGGAAAGCAAGATTGACATTGAGCTTTTGTAGTGCCTGTACAATGTCAGGATTGCCTGCATTTAAGACCGATTCGGAGCAGCCAGTGCATTCGGAGCCGTGCAGCCAGATAATCTTGGTCTCTGCAAATTCAAGCGCACTTACAATTTCAGATTTGTAGGTGCCCAGGATTGTACTTGCTCCAAGTATACCTACAGCTTTCATGAAAGTGCGTCGATCCATTTTTAAGAAGTCCACACTGTCCAGTGTACGGACAAGATTTTTCATTCCAGTACTCATCTCTACCACATCTTAATTTTACCCAAAATAATACATCTGAAAGAAATTATTGAATAAATGTTCACCGAAATTATATAAATGTATACATAAATTTACCACTAATGTTTCCAATGTAGGAATAGTATTTAAGGTTATTTACACAATCCGATAAATATATTAATTGGCTGGATTGAAGGCTATATAATAGAAGGAAAAATATAATGAGCTCTTTAAATTAATAATGTTCTTTAATGTACAATATATAGCAATATTGCACAGACAAGGATAATTAATGAGCTTAGAAAGAGAAAAAAGGATTAAAAGAATCAAGTTAATTTTAAAAGTTGATAGCTCCGGTAAAGTAAGAATTCATATTTATAAATTATATTTAGAAATTTTTTGTATTATGAGAAAACGCATAAAAATAAGATAAAATGCAGAAAGATTTTGGATAGCAAAGAAACAATCATTTGTTTGGAAGGGATAATTCAGTCGATTTGATTCTTATTAATTGGACTTTATTTTCATCATAACAAGTCGCTGCATATCTATTAGCCCCTGGTTGCAACCTCTAGCAACCCATATATTCTGCCTTGCTAAAAAGCTGAGATATTTTAGCCCGGTATTTTCTCTGTTAACTCCTCCCCACAATGCTTTTGGAGAGAGCTTAAGAAAAAACTCAAAACAAAAAGAAGTGCTATAAAAGCTTATTTTTTTGCTTGAAGGTATTGAATAAATAATACTTACATACAAATTGTTTCATACATTTTAGAATTTAGATAACTCAGATTCAGACAGAGCAATTTTAGGTTTCTAAAATAGCTCTAAAGTAAATTCTAAATTAAGCCAAAAAAACATCTTTAAATTATACAAGTGAAATAAGAAAACAAAAAGAATATAAAATAGAACTATAGAGTTGTGAAAAACAATTTTTGTGAATATATTTATTTCAAAACGTAGAACCCGGTTCTTGCTCACGATACTTCCATTTTTCTGTTTGCGGCAAGTGGAGAAAGAAAAAACGAGTCTTTAAAAGCAGCAGTTGGAAAATGAAAACAGGCAAGGGATGAAGGCTGTTTAACCGGTTAAGGTAGTAAAACTGGAGATTTCTTTTGTTCAGTTGAGACCTGTAGATATATATATACCGTACAAATATATATCTTTTGTAAAATAATTTTTGTAAAAAGCTTAATAGGGGAATTGGTCTCACGAAAAGTTAATCCTCATAAATTAATAAGATTTCGAAAGAAAACAATTAGAGGTAATATGTGTATAGCTATTCCCGGAAAAATAAAATCCATCGTAAATGAGAACACTGCAACGATCGACATGGGCGGAATCTGCAGAGATGTGAATATGGACCTTATGGGAGGCGCCAATGAATCCATGATAGGAAAACACTTCCTTGTCCATGTTGGATACGCAATAGCTGAAATATCGGAAGAAGAAAGTGAAGAAACGATGCGTCTTCTCAAGCAGATCGCCGGACTTGACGATTCAGACACCTTTGAAACTGAATCCACCTGAAAACGGACGCTGATAAAAATGGAAAACGGTAATTCTCCTTCAAAGCCAGCAGTTCCTGAACTTGAAAAAAAGCTCCTGGAAAGAATAAGAGGTTCGAAGATACCGCTTCGTATAATGCATGTCTGTGGAACGCACGAGCGGACCATAGCAAAATATGGGTTAAGAAGCGTATTTCCGGAAAATATCGAAGTAATAAGCGGTCCCGGATGCCCGGTTTGTGTTACCCCTGAAGAAGATGTTAATATTGCAATCGCCCTTGCAAAAAGTGGAGCTGCGGTCGTCACTTTCGGAGACATGATGCGGGTTCCGGGCTCGGCAGAAAGTTTACTGGAAGTAAAGTCTGAAGGGGCAAACGTAAGGATGGTTTATAGCATTGACGATGCAATTGCCTTTGCGGAAAAGAAGCCAGAACTCGAAGTAGTCTTTTTTGGAATAGGCTTTGAGACCACGGTTCCTGCAAATGCGGCTGCTCTTTTAAGAAATACACCCGAAAATTTCAGCCTCCTGGCCTCCCAGAAGCAAACTCCTCCTGCAATCGAGCTCCTTGCCAGGGATGCAGACGTTGATGCCTTTATAGCTCCCGGGCATGTGGCAACCATAATAGGCACAAGACCTTTTGAACCTCTTGCAGAAAAAGGCTTTCCTGTTGTCGTAAGCGGGTTTGAAGCAAGGGATATTCTCCTTGGAATAAACCTGTTACAGACACAGGCAGAAGAAGGAATCTCAAGAGTAGACAATGGCTACCCGAGAGCTGTAAAACCTGAGGGAAATCAGATTGCTATAAAAATAATGGAGAAAGTGTTCGAAACTTCGGATTCTGAGTGGAGAGGTATCGGAAAAATAGAGAATTCGGGGCTTGTGCTCAGGAAAGAGTTTGAGGAAAAAGATGCAGCAAAGAAGCACGAAGATCTATATGCCTCTGCTCTTGAGGATATCCGAAAGAAAGCCGGGAGAAAAGACAAAAATCGCTGCATCTGTGCAGCTATCCTTACAGGAAAAGCGAAGCCTCCCCAATGCCCGAATTTCGGGAAGGACTGTACCCCGAAAAATCCCGCAGGCCCCTGTATGGTAAGCCAGGAAGGCATGTGTTACAACTGGTTCAGGTACTCAAGAGAAGAAGGAGGCAACAGACGTGCATGAATTATCCCTTGCGTGTGAAATTTTCGAACAGGTAATAGCCACTGCCACGGCCCACGGAGCCTCGGAAGTTAAGCATGTAACCCTTCAGATGGGAAGGTTGACTCATACGAATCCGGAACAACTTAGCTTCTGTTTCAAGGCTATTGCAGATGACAGTATTGCCAAAGATGCGGATTTTGTTGTAGAAATGATGCCCCCTTCCCTTGAATGCGAGTGCGGATACACGGGAACAGTGGACGAAAAACAGATACGAGAAAGTAGTGAACTCAAAAGTGAACTCCTTGCTTATGTAGCTGCTATGAAATGCCCTATCTGCGGAGAGCAGGCCCGTATCACGGGCGGCAGAGAACTGATCATTAAAAGCATAGAGATTGAAACCGAAAACGAAAATTGAATCGCAGCTAGTAAAAATAAGAAGTAATTCCCCCGAGTGATGTTTATGTTAATGCATGTAATCAACATGGGACACGATGTCTACAAAGCAAACGACAAACTTGCCGAAAAAAACAGAAAGAAACTTGACAAACATCAGGTCTTCTCAGTAAATGTTATGGGAGCAATAGGGTCAGGGAAGACCACTCTGATAGAGGAGGCAATCCAGCACCTCAAAGAAAAATATAAAATAGCTGTGATCGCAGGGGATGTGATCGCAGAAATGGATGCTTCCCGTTTCAGAAAACTCGGAGTGCCCACAATTCCTCTAAATACGGGAAAAGAGTGCCATCTGGACGCAAAGCTGGTGGAAAAAGCTCTGGATGAAATCGATCTTGAAAATACCGATCTCCTGATAATTGAAAACGTAGGCAACCTGATCTGCCCTGTGGACTTCAAACTTGGGGAACACCTGAGGGTTGTAATCGTGAGCGTTACTGAAGGAGACGACATCATCCTCAAACACCCCATGATTTTCAAAACTGCAGAACTTGCAATCATAAACAAAGTTGACATTGCACATGCAGTTGATGTTAATGCCGAGAAAATGAGAGACGACATCCTTTCCTTAAATCCTGACGTGCCAGTTATCCTGACTTCAAAGCATGACTGGGAAAGTCTTGAGACCTGGATTAGTTTCATCGAGCTTGGACTTTTAAAAGCACAGAGTAATTAAGGTCAATTTGAAAGAATAAGGTCAATTTAATAGAGTTTAAAAGCGGACAAAAGGAGCCTTAGATGAAATCCGAGACCATTTCTCTTGAGCACGGTGCAGGCGGCGAGGTCATGCAGGCACTTATAGGCGAGATAATCCTTAAAAACTTCCGCAATAAAAGCGCAGGTTCGATAGGGCTTGAAAGCCTTGACGACGGGTCCACTGTAAGGCTTGAGAATTTTAATTCTGCATCCGAACTCGTGCTGACTACCGACAGCCATGTGATAACGCCTGCCTTTTTCCCGGACACCAATATAGGAAGGCTTGCAGTTGCAGGCACCATCAATGACCTTACGGTTATGGGGGCAAGACCGCTTGCCCTTACCTGTGCGATCATAGTCCCTGAAGGCTTTTCACTTAAGGAGTTTGAAGAAATAATCAAAACAATGGATGAGACGGCAGCAGAAGTTGGCGTACCCATAATCACAGGCGATACAAAAACCATGGAAAAGACGGCTCTGGATTCGATCATCTTGAACACTGCAGGCCTGGGTATTACAGATAACCCTATCAGGGATTCAGGACTTAAATCCGGAGACAAAATCCTTGTCACAGGCACCATTGGCGATCACGGAATCTCTCTTATGGCCCACAGGGAAGGTTTTGACTTTGATACCGAGCTGGTCTCGGACTCAGCCCCACTCTGGAAACTCATTGAGCCTCTCCTGAAGCTCAGAACCCCGCAGGGAGAGCCTGTAATTACGGCAATGAAAGACCCGACACGCGGAGGGCTTGCAAACTCCCTGAACGAGATGGCGGCAAAATCCAGAGCAGGCATCCTTATTGAAGAAGACTGGATTCCGTTCAACCCTGCAGTTTCTGCAGCCTGTGAGATGCTGGGACTTGATCCCCTTGAGGTTGCAAACGAAGGAAAAGCAATTATCGGAGTAAAATCCGGCTTTGAAGAAGAGGTTATTTCGATTCTCAGGCAGCACCCTTACGGCAGGAATGCTACAGTTATAGGAGAAGTTACCGCGGACAATAAAGGAGAAGTAATCCTCAGGAACCGCTTCGGAGGCATGCGTTATGTGGATGTGCCCGCCGGAGACCCAATCCCAAGAGTGTGCTGAGAAATCTCCCGACGCCAGTGAAGTTGCCTGAGTTCTACTTCCCGAGTTCCGCTTCGGGAGCATGGGGTCCTTTTCGCTTCGCTCAAGAGGACTATTTTTTAAAGTTTCAGTTTTCCACCGGAGTTCCAGCAGAATTAGTACCATGCTGGTGTGATGATGGATTTAACTCTACACTTATGTGATTGGTGGCATAATTTATGGAAAAACTCTGATTTGGTAAGTATTAAAGAATGCAAAGAATTAAATTGCTTAAAAGAATCCTGGCAGGATTGGCTTTCGTGTGATAACGACTATGCTCGTAGAGATATTGGAATGATGGAAGCTGAGGGTGGAAATTACTTTAATATGGTTTCACTCATAGCTACAAAATTGTGAATCTGAGTTAATATTTTGGTAAAAGAAATAAATTAAAAAGAAAAAGGAAGCGGAAAAGAAAAGAGCATAAAATGAAAGCTCTCTTCTTTCACTAGATTTTTACATATTCTTTTTATAAAACCCTAAATAAATTCCATCAACTGCTGCTACCACGAAAAGAATTCCGAAAATGTCCGAATCAGAGAAGGACATACCTTCACTTTCATTTTCGTTTTCTTTTTCTTCAATAGAATCTTTCTGCATCTCATAGCCTTCAACTTAATCCGGGTCAGCGACCGATTTCGAATCCTGGGGCGCAGGTTCCGAAGAATCAATTCCGTAACCTGCATTACTCTCTACAACAGTCTGATTGCTGCTCTCTGAACTTTGAATCACAGGTGTAGAACTTCCTTTATTCCCACTGCTGCTGTGTTTTTCAGGCTCTTTTTGCTCAAGAGATTCCTGCGTAGCCTCTTCGATTGCTTCGCTAAAACCTGGAACCGAGACCATGCCTGATACATAGCTGTTGAGAAGGGGATTTCCGCAGGCATGATGGCAGCAGGTGAATAAAGTACGTATATGACGAATTATATTCAGTATAAATGAAAAGAAGCACCTGTCCTGGGCGCAAAAACCTGGAGGGAGTATGAGCGAAATTCGAAGAAATTTTGACGAGATTTCTGAAAAGTATGACGAACAGAGAAAAAAGTTTATACCTTGCTTCGATGATTTTTATGGAGTATCAGTATCTGTGGCCTCAGTGAATACAGAAACTCCAAAAATATTGGACGTAGGTGCCGGAACAGGACTTCTATCAGGATTTCTGATGGAGAAATATCCAAAAGCATCGTTTACCCTTATCGATCTCTCGGAGAAGATGCTGGAAATAGCAAAAGATCGATTCAGAAGTAGTCCAAACGTAAAATACATTATCGGAGACTATTCAAAGTATGGTTTCGTGGAAGAATATGATCTGGTAGCGTCAGCACTATCTATCCATCATTTGGAAGACAACGAAAAAAAGGACTTTTATAAAAAAAGTTACTCTCTGCTTAAACAAAGTGGGATTTTTATTAACGCTGATCTGGTATATGGAGAAACTCCTTTTATAGAAAATCTAAATAAGACAACTTGGAAACAGTATATCGAAGGTAGTGGCTTGCCAGAAGAAGAAATATTGGCTGGTTACGAAAGAATTAAGCATGACAAGGAGTCAAAATTAGATCAGCAAATAGATTGGCTTAAAGAAATAGGCTTTTGCGATGTTAGTTGCATATATAAGTTCTATAATTTTGCAGTAATGTTTGGCCGAAAAATTGTATAAATTGAACGAATTAGAAGTCTATCCGAAAAGTCAATAATAGCATGTTGTAGAAATTACAATAGGTGATAATATCGAGTATCGGTTGAGTTGTGCATATTGCCAATTGTAAAAGTTACAATAGGTCACAATACTTTTCGGATAGGCCCTTAGTTGAAGTAGATGTAGTCGAACTGGATGTACCATTACCTGTACTGGATAAAACTATATTGCATGATCAAAGGAAGCAGAGATATTTTTCGGATCTCTGCATAATATTGATTCAAGTTAGCTTGTTTTGCTCTATATTTTTTTACACCTTACACATATAATTACCTTTGGCTATCTTTAATAAGCCCTCAGTCGCCGGCTTCCACTTCACCGTAACCTTTATGTACGGAATAACGCAATTTAACTTGTCTTAAGCTCATTAATATTTACTTGATATCCCGATGGTGATCCAATGCATATAATGGAAGGCTTTTTACCGACGCCCTGGTGGCAGATCTGGTTTGCAGTATCTATCCCAGTGATAATGTACGGAATCCATAAATTGAACGGACTGGTAAAAGAAAAACGTGAGATATTACCTCTCCTGGCTGTTGCAGGTGCGTTTATTTTCGTGCTGTCCTCCCTGAAACTGCCTTCATTAACCGGAAGTTGTTCTCACCCCACAGGAACCGGTATTGTCGCAATCATGTTCGGACCTGCGATTACTGCAGTTCTCTCGACAATTGTGCTTATCTATCAGGCTATTCTCCTCGCCCACGGAGGACTTACGACCCTTGGAGCAAATGTATTTTCAATGGGTATTGTGGGCCCTGTTGCGTCGTATCTTATATATAAAGCAGGAATGAAAGCCAAAATTAATTTCTACCTTGTTATCTTTCTGGCTGCAGCTCTCGGAGACTGGGCTACTTACATGGTGACTTCTACGCAGCTTGCCCTGGCATATCCTGCAGGAGGAGTACTTACCTTTGGAGCTTTCCTCAGTTCATTCGGCAAATTTGCTGCAGTCTTTGCATTTACCCAGGCGCCTCTGGCAATCGTGGAAGGTGCTGTCAGTGCCCTGCTCTTCAAGTATGTTGTTGAAGTAAAAAGTGATATCCTTGTTGAAATGCATGTACTCGAAGATTCGGTTGTTCGCAAGATCAGGGGGCTTTCTGCATGAGCAGGAAGCTGGAAATTATCGTACTTGCTATCCTCCTGATTTTTGCAGCTCAGTTTGTGTACATATCTTCTACAACGAATGCCGAATACCGCGGAGCTGATGACATGCCGGAGGGTGTTATTGGGGAAATTACAAATGGGACTTTCAAGCCCATTGCCCAACCTCTCTGGGAGCCTCCAAGCGGGGAAATTGAAAGCCTGCTCTTTGCTCTGCAGGCAGCCATAGGTGCAGGAGTCATTGGTTACTTCTTTGGCTATTACAGAGCCAAAAAAAACTATGAAAATGGGCTGGGATACAAAGGGAAAAACAAATCCGAAGGCGACAAGAACTCTCTATAATCTCTTCTTATTTTATGTTTGCTTTCCTTCCTGAGAGAGGAAAGCTTTTATCTTTTGCCTTTTATTTTTAACCTTTAATTTTTGATTTTCATTTACTTATCTGCGGGTTTCACATATGACCAATATCCTTGACGATTATGCCCTTATGAGTCCCCTCAGGCACCGAAATAACTGGCTGAAACTGGCAATAGTTCTTTTCGGTTTGCTTGCAGGAGTTTCAGCCACATCCCCTATTCCTCTTTTTTTTATAGCATTCTGCATGAGCCTGACAACAGTTGGACTGGGGAAGACACCTCCCCAACTCTATTTCAAGCTCTTGCTGGCACCCATGGGCTTTGCTGTCGTAAGTGTCCTTATAATTGCCTTCTTCTCAGGTTCGGGGCCTGAGATGCTGGCCTTTAAATTGCTGGGTTATCCACTCTCGGTAAGAACAGATGGATTTGAACTTGCCCTGCTGGTCCTTTCAAGGTCCTTAAGCGGGATGTGTTGCCTTTACTTCCTTGTACTGACAACCCCTATGATAGAACTCTTTGCCGTGCTTAAGGCTTCCAGATTTCCTGAATCCCTTATAGAGCTTTCAATGCTGATCTACAGGTACATTTTTGTTTTCCTGGACATGGCCCTTAGCATAAGGTATGCTCAGACTGTAAGACTCGGGTATTCAAATTTTCGGCGTTCTATTAATTCTCTGGGAATGCTTACAAGTACTCTCTTTATCCGTTCATGGGAACAGGGGGACAAACTCTTCCTGGCTATGAATTCCAGGTGCTATGACGGAAAAATGACTCTTTTCGAGGTTCATAGGCCTGTAAAAGCAACAGAATTGCTTTTGACCTCTGCCTACTTTCTTTTGACTCTTGCACTATTTTATTTTACAAAAAACATATCCATTGTTTGAGGTAACAGATAATGATTATTCTTGAGACCAGGAGCCTTAAATACACCTATCCGGACGGGACTGCAGCTGTCCAGGACCTGAACATAGAAATAAAAAAAGGAAAAAAGGTAGCTTTTGTAGGGCAAAACGGCTCAGGAAAGTCCACACTTTTTCTTCTCCTTAACGGGACCTTGAAGCCAGCCGAAGGGGAAGTCCTTTTCCATGGAGTTCCCATTAAATACGATTCAAAGTCCCTCAGGGAAATCCGAAAATCCATAGGAATTGTTTTTCAGAATTCCGATGACCAGATCTTTGCTCCCACAGTGTACCAGGATGTAGCTTTCGGGCCGGCAAACCTGGGTTATTCAAAAGAAAGGGTTGATGCCTGCGTGCAGCAAGCCCTTGAGCAGGTAGGACTCTCCCGCTTGAAGGACAAGCCTCCCCATCACCTTAGCGGAGGGCAGAAAAAGAGAGTTGCAATTGCCGGGATTATGGCGATGGAACCCGAAGTAATCATCCTGGACGAACCCCTTTCAAACCTTGATCCGGTTGGCGCAGATGAAATAATGGACTTGCTAAACGAATTAAACCACTTCGGAAGCACTATCATCATCTCTACGCATGATGTGGACCTGGCATACCGCTGGTCTGACTATGTATACCTTATGTCAAACAGCAAACTTATAGGGCAGGGAACACCCGTAGAGGTCTTCAGAGAACAGGAGCTTCTTAAAAAAGCAAGCCTTCGCCAGCCCACTACCCTTGAGATTTATCATGAAATCGAAAGAAGAGGGCTTGCATATGGTAAAAACTCCCCAAAAACCATACCTGAACTTGTCAATACTTTAAAACCCCTGGACCTTATGTGGGTTGATGTCCCTCCGAGAGTCAGAGAAGGAGATAACCTGAACATTGGAGTTATGTATGGGGAATATGCGACTCAGTCCCCTTATGAGGCTATTAACGCCACAGTTCTGCATATCCATCCAGATGGCAGGGCTATTGTTGAACTGAAGCGTAAAGGGATTAAAGCCGGCGGAGTGTTGCTTTACGATACTGATAGCTATTCCCTGCCAGAGGTAAATCAGATTCTGAAGGACGGAGAAATTGTCTTTATAGGAGCAATGGGCAAGAAAAGTAAAACCCTTGCCGAGCATGACGGGATCCGGCTTGATGTTACCTCAGGCGTAATAGACAAATCCATCCTGATGGCTCTTTGTGGAAAGCGTTGCCTTATCCTTACAGCAGGTGGTATGGTGGACCATGCCCTGAAGAGGATCAGGGAGTATGTGGAAAAGAGCGGGATAGAATTCACTGTTGGAGTAGTCAACAGGGAAGAAGGCTGCAAGTGGCTTGAAGAGGCCGATGACAGCCCTGAAACGCTAAAAATATAATTATTTCCTCTTTTTCTCTTTTTTTAGATTTCACTATAGCCCTTTTGAGTATATTGCAATCGATGGGATAATCTAAAATTCATTTATTTTTACACCAGATAACCATGTTAAGGAATAGATTCATAATATCTTAGCTCCAACACTGTTTACGGGAGCAAATGATAAGATCATCCTAAAGCCTGGATTTCTCCAGTCAGAAAAAAATGATCTGTCCTTTGTGAATGCTCTATTTCAGTGGGGAGGTTTGACAAAGATGCATAAAATGAATAAGATGCCTATGGGTAGTCTATACATTCCGTCTAAACTGCTAACGATAATAGGGGCTCTTAACTGGGGTCTTGTAGGGCTCCTGAACTTTGATCTGGTAGCGGCTATATTTGGAAAGAAGTCCTTTATCTCGCGGCTAGTCTACACTGTTGTGGGCATGGCTGGAGTCTACCTGATAATAAAACATAGGGCAAAATTAGCTATGAAAAAGCATGAGGATACAGAGGGCGAAAAACGTTATAGTGGCAAGCAGTACAGTTGGAGTGGGATTCAATAAAATATGGGAATTGCTTTCTCAATCGGATTTGCTTAGGATATATCCTTGGATAATATCTTGAATAATATGTGCTTGAAACACCAGGCACATATTTTATCTCTTTTACCTGGACTTTTCAATACTAAAATTTATAGAACAAATTATCAAAAATGGAATCAGATCAGGTATATACGGCCTTATCATATTTAGAGATTTAGACAGTTCAGTGCTTAATATTGCTGTTTTCATTTTAACCACGTAAGTCCTGGAAAAAGATTACGGAAGATTATACTCGCTGTAAGTCTTCCTGAGCAGAAGCGCGTCTTCTTCCAGGATAGGACTTTCGCATATTACGAGCCCTCCAATTTCGAATTCTTTAATTGCTCTTAAAAGTTCGGGGTAATTAAAATCGGATTCTTTTAAAGTCAGGTGCTTTTTTTCCCCATTTTTATCATATTTTATTCCCGAGATATGCATGTGCATATTTGAAAGCCCTTCTTTTCCGAGGGTTTCCTCTACTTTAGAGAGAATTGCCATAAATTCGGAATAGGAATTTTCCTTTCCTTCCCTTGCATGCATATGGGAAAAGTCCAGGCAGGGCATAATCCCTTCAATTTCAGTACTCAAAGCAAGCACTTCTTCAAGAGTTCCGAACTGCGTACGCTTGCCCATAGTCTCAGGGCGCAGGACTGCACGTATCCCTTCGTTTCTTAATTGTCCAGTAAGCTCTTTCAAAGCTTTTGATACTCTCTTATAGGTGTCCTGTTTGCTGCTTTTCTGGTAAAAAGCCGCATGTAACACGATGGACTCAGCTCCGCAGAGGCTGCCTATTCTGGCGGCCTGATAGATCCTCTCCTGGCTTGCCTTGAGTTTTTCTTCTTCAGGAGAATTCAAATTAATATAATAAGGTGCATGGACACTCAGAGCTATATTTCTCTTTTCTGCAGCTTCGAGGACATTTCCAGCCCCTTTTTCGCCCATGCGCACTCCCTGGACAAACTCAAGTTCCATACAATCGAGGTCAAGTTCCCGGAGTCTCTCGATTCCTGAGATACTGTTGTTTCCTTTTGCGCTTCTTGGAATCCCTGCAGTTCCGAAAAGCAGTTTCTTCGGGGCCATTTTATAAAGATCCTGTATCTTTTCAGAAAATTCCAACGAAATCCTTTAGCTGCTTTGCCCTCTCAGGAGACAGCTTTTCGGCAACTATTGCAACCAGCTCTTCAAGGTCTTCGTCCAGAGATTGAACGTCTTCCTTTCCTTCAAGGGCAAGCCCTACAAGGTAATCCAGTTCCTCAGGGTTCAGCCTCTCCAACCTTTTCCTGAAATCTTCAGACGATTCGGCAAACTTGTGTGAGACCGGGCGCAGGATAAAGGGAAATTGATGTCCTGCTTCTCTGGAATTTAATTTTCCACCGGCTTCAGGAGCAAGCTTGTTAAAAATCTCGATATCCTTCTGCGTAAATTCTCTGGGCATATTATCACTTTATGATTCTGTCCTGATTTATAGCTATTTAAAAACGAAATAAGCCTGGACTGGAACTGTTTTAAGGTTCAATGTTCTTTTTCAATATTCCGTGCCTGTCAATTTCTCCTTTTGCAATCCTGGTTGACGAAATCGGGATTCCATCTTCAGCCATTACATATTCAACGTATACGATTTCCAGAGGCTTTTTTCCTTTTTCTTCTCTTATGTGGTTGATTTTAAGGGCAACCGGATAAGTCTCAGGAGAAACAACAATATAGTCAAAGTCCTCTTCGATAGTGGGGCCGCAGGGGTCATTCAGCCTTGTAACCTCATATCTGTCGTCTGGGAATCCCATCTCTTTTATGTACTTCAGCAGCCGTTTTCTCCTGTTTTCGTAGTTATCGATGCTATGGCTTTTATGCAGCATCTCGTCCGAGGTAAGCCCTATATGGACTTTTCCGTCCTCTGCTATCTTAAATGCTTTTTCAATCAGTTTGGCATGTCCGTCATGAAAATACTGAAAAGTACCGCCGACTGCGACCTTTGGCATGATGGGTGATAATCTACTAAGTAAAAAGAAGTTTTGGTTTTTTCCGGTTTTTTGGAAACTTTCCTTTGTTCTTTTCTTTTTGCATTTTTCCTTTCTATATGAACTCAAGCCCACAAAAAAGACAGTCTTTTCCTTTATTTTTTATATGTTTTGAGCCTCATGAATACGTTTTTTCGAGTTTCTCAAATACTTTCACCCCGCCCTCTCTAATTATATATACCTGCAAAACTATAGTGAAGCAACCGTTATGCACCTTATACAAACATGTGCATTTTAGGAGTAATTTGTAATGAGCGAAATGTCACTGGAAGAATTGCCCGGAGTTGGCCCTGCAACTGCAGAAAAACTCAAAGAAGCCGGATTTAATACCATTGAAGCAGTGGCTGTAGCCTCTCCTGCTGAACTTGCAAATACAGCCGAGATCGGAGAATCAACTGCTGCAAAAATCATCAATGCTGCAAGGCAGGCTGCTGATATCGGAGGCTTTGAGACCGGAGATGTCGTGCTTGAAAGGCGGAAATTAGTAGGCAAGCTGACTACCGGTTGCACTGAATTTGATGAAATGATGGGTGGGGGCATAGAAACCCAGGCTATTACCGAACTTTACGGAGAATTCGGTTCCGGAAAGACACAGCTGGCCCACCAGCTTGCAGTTAATGTCCAGATGGATAGGGAACACGGGGGACTCAATGGGTCGGTTATCGTAATCGACACTGAAAATACCTTCAGACCTGAAAGAATTGCCCAGATGGTAAAAGGACTCTCTGAAAAGTACGGCATGGAACTTGACCCTGAGGAATTTCTCCAGAATATCCATGTTGCCAGAGCATACAATTCCAATCACCAGATACTTCTTGTAGACTCCGCAACAGACCTGGCAAACGAGCTCAGGGAAATGGGCAAACCCGTTCGTCTGCTGATCGTTGACTCTCTTATGGCTCATTTCAGGGCTGAATACGTCGGAAGGGGAACTCTTGCAGACAGGCAGCAGAAACTCAATAAGCACATGCATGGCCTGCTCCGTTTCGGAGACTTATTCAATGCCTGTATAATCGTAACAAACCAGGTAATGTCAAAACCCGATGCCTTCTTTGGTGATCCCACAAGGCCTGTCGGAGGACATATTGTGGGGCACACTGCAACCTTCAGACTCTACTTGCGGAAATCCAAGGGAGAAAAAAGAATCATCCGTCTGGTTGACTCACCCAACCTGCCTGAAGGAGAAGCTATTGTTGCAGTTACTACAGCAGGACTCACGGATCAGTAAAAATAATAAGTGGAAGGTAACTATACTCATTCAGCTCTAAAACCTGAATTTTTTGTTCCTGAATAGGATACTTACCGAGGTAATTCCAATCAAAGTTTCGCTGGCGCACCCTATGCAAGCAGAGAAGTATATTCGCGCCAGCGCTTCCTGTATAATATTCATTTAAAATCAGGTATTTTTCATTTGATGATATGTTTTTTCTTCCTGGGTTGAGCATTTGCTTCTTTTTTCTTCCTTGGGCTTATTTGTTTCTTTTTCTTCTGGGGCTTGCTTCTTTTTCTTCCTGGTTTCCCTGATTTTCGACATAGCTTTCTTTGTGATTTCAGGGTTGAAAATAGTATTCCAGTTGAATAGATTCAACTTATCAGGATTCCTCGCTTAATCCATGATTCGTGGTATCCCCCAACCTCCTTCCTTAGATCTAACATAGACTTTATATGGAAAACAAACAGAGAAGAGGTATCTTCCAGATTTATCAGTGTAATTCACTGATTTAATGAAATTATATCAGAGTTGAGATAACTATACTCTCTGGAATTTATATTTGAGAATTTCTTTACAATGCGTCCCTATTCCCATGCAAAAATTTCTAAATTTTAAAGCACAATGATTAATGGGATATTACAGCAGGTATGAAAAACAATGGAAACAACATTCGATCCAGAAAATATAACTGGACTTTCAGAAGATGAGGCCGCTGGAATACTTAAGAGGGAAGGCTATAACGAACTGCCGTCCCAAAAGAAACAGAGCCTTTTTTCCATCTTACTGAATGTTCTTAAAGAACCCATGTTGCTTCTTCTTTTAGGTGCAGGTCTGATTTATCTGTTCCTGGGGGAAGTAAAAGATGCTCTGATACTATTGGTGTTCGTCTTTGTGGTTGTGGGTATAACATTTAATCAGGAGAGAAAGACCGAAAGAGCATTAGAGGCTTTAAAAAATCTCTCAAGCCCCAGGGCTCTTGTTATAAGAAATGGGGAACAGAAACGAATTCCAGGGCGGGAAGTTGTTAAAGGCGACGTTCTGATTTTAAGAGAAGGAGACCGTGTTCCTGCAGATGGAGTCGTACTTTCCTGTACTAATTTTCTGGTAGACGAATCTTTGCTCACAGGTGAATCGCTGGCAGTTAGGAAATGCGAATCTACCGGCTTACCCCAGTCCTTGCAGCCAGGGCAGCCAGGAGGAGATGATCTGCCGTTTGTATATTCCGGAACACTGGTGATTCAGGGCCACGGAATAGCTAAGGTAAGCGCAGCAGGGATAAAGACCGAGATGGGAAAGATCGGAAAAGCTCTGGGGACGATTACCGAGGAAGACTCGCTGCTAAAGAAAGAGACAGCCTTAATTGTGAAGAATTTTGCGATTTTTGGAGGAATACTCTGTGCCTTTATAGTAGTAGTCTACGGCTTAACCAGAGGAGATTGGCTGCACGGCTTACTGGCAGGCTTGAGTTTGAGCATGGCTCTTCTCCCTGAAGAGTTTTCAGTAGTTTTGCTTATCTTCCTTAGTATGGGCGCATGGCGCATGTCCAAAAGGAATGTTCTGGTACGGCGCATGCCCGCGATCGAGACTCTTGGCTCTTCGACAGTGCTCTGCGTGGATAAAACAGGGACTTTGACACTGAATAAGATGATCTTAAGCTCCATATATTCGGGAAATGAATCCTGTGAGATTGATAAAAATAAGTGCCTGCTTGAGAAGTTCCATGAGCTGCTTGAATTCGGCTATCTTGCAAGCCAGCAGGACCCCTTTGACCCTCTTGAGAAAGAGATCAAAAAAAGCACTGAAAAATTCCTTCCGGACCATGAAGATATACACCGTGAATGGAAACTTGTCCGGGAGTATCCTCTTTCTAAAAACTTACTTGCACTCTCAAACGTATGGGAATCTAATGACTCCCGGAAACATGTTGTCGCTACAAAAGGCGCACCTGAAGCTATTATCGAGTTATGCCATCTCAATGAGGCCGAAAAAGAGGAGTTGCTGTTCCAGATCCAGAAGATGGCAGACAAAGGGTTGAGGCTTTTAGGGGTGGCTAAAGCCAGTTTTCAGGATGACTCTTTGCCTGAAAAACAGCATGATTTCGAATTTGAATTTATAGGACTGCTCGGGTTTGTCGACCCTGTCCGGCCATCGGTTGTCCAATCAGTAAAGGAATGCTATACAGCCGGAATAAGAGTCATTATGATTACTGGGGATTATCCCGGTACAGCCCAGCATATCGCAAGACAGATCGGTTTAAAAGATCCGGATAAGTACATTACCGGCCAGGATCTTTCCAGCATGGAGCAAACTGAGCTTGCAGAGAAAATCAAAACAACAAATATTTTCGCCCGGGTTGTGCCTGAACAGAAACTGATAATTGTAAATGCCTTAAAATTAAACGGGGAAGTTGTTGCGATGACAGGGGACGGGGTTAACGATGCACCTGCCTTGAAATCCGCTCACATCGGGATTGCAATGGGAGAAAGAGGCACGGATGTAGCCCGCGAGGCCTCAGCAATTGTCCTTCTAAACGACGATTTCTTTTCCATAGTTGCAGCTGTCAGGTTGGGCAGGAGGATTTTCGATAACCTCAAGAAAGCAATAGGTTACATATTCTCAGTCCACATGCCTATTGCGGGGCTAGCCCTATTCCCGATATTGTTTAATTTGCCTCTGGTTCTTTTGCCTGCTCATATAGCGTTCCTTGAGCTGATAATAGACCCTGCCTGTTCGACTGTGTTTGAGGCTGAGCCTGAAGAGAAAGACATAATGAATAGGCCGCCTCGAAACTTGCAAGAAAGAATGTTCGGAAGAAAAAGTCTAACCCTTAGTCTACTGCAGGGCACAAGCATGCTTGCAGGAGTGATTATCGTTTTCCTGTACGCATTACAGATGGGAAAGGGAGAAGTCGATGCACGCACACTTACCTTTGCCACACTCGTAATTGCCAACCTTACTTTAATTGTGGCCAACCTGTCCTGGTCCCACAGCCTGCTTAAAACACTAAAGTCGGAAAACAAAGCATTGAGGTATGTGCTCGTAGGAGCTCTGTCAGGCCTTCTTCTGGTTCTGTACGTACCGGCTTTAAGAAATCTGTTCCGCTTCTCACTGCTGCACGGTGATGACTTGCTGATTGTGTTTATTGTGGGAACTCTAAGTATTGCGTGGCTGAGATTACTCAAGACCCAAATAAGAAATAATTTTTGACAAAGACGAGGTTAACGGTAAGCGTATTAAAAAAGCGTATTAAAAGAGCGTATTAAAATATAGATCAGTAACTCAATACAATTTTGGAAACTAAATCCGGATGGGTATATTCAAGGATAGGGAAATGTTTTATCTATCCATTCCCAATCTTTTTTAATGAAATTCAAAGCCATTGTTGTTGACATCGACGGAACAATCACCTGCGAGAAAAGAGAACTGCATCTGGAAGCCGTTAAAAAAATCCGTTCTCTTAAAGTCCCGGTCGTGCTTGCCACAGGAAATATTCTGTGTTATGCAAGGACAACCTCAAAGCTTATTGGCCTTGATGGGGCTGTGATCGCTGAAAACGGAGGAGCTATTACTGTCCGCTTCGATTTGCAGGGCACTTTTGAGGAAAGCCTGGAAGAGTGCGAAAAAGCCTATTCTTTCCTTTCCGAAAATTTAAAACTCACAAAACTTGACCCCTTCTACCGAAAAACCGAGATCGCACTCAGGAGAGATTTTGACCTTAAAAAAGCCAGAGCTCTTCTGAAAACTCAAAACTTTGATGTCGAAATGGTTGATACCAAATATGCTATCCACATCAAGAGTATCAAAATCAACAAAGGTGTAGGCCTTCAGAAACTTGCAAGCCTGATGGGACTTGAAGCTGAAGATTTTGTAGCAATAGGAGACTCAGCAAACGACGCAGAAATGTTTGAAGTTTCAGGTTTCGGAATTGCTGTCGGAAACGGAGATGAAAAAATAAAGCAAGTTGCCAATTACGTGACAGAAGCCTCATTTGGAGACGGAACCGTAGAAGCTATTGAGTTTCTTGAATCCAACGGCTGGATATAAAAACCGGGACTGCCACAAATCCCGAATTAACTCCTGGTGTCGAACAGGTCTCTCAGCCCAAGTTCCCACTGCATCCATAACTCTTTCCTATCATTACTTTTCTTTAATACTTCAACAACAGTCGGATTTGGCTCTTTAAATATTACCGGATTATCTTCTTCCCCAAGCTCTTTATTAACCGGCCAGGCAATCTTTTCTTCGTCTATGGAAAACTGAGCATCCAAACCTGGCTTATTACCTCTTGCATCCAATCTTATCCATCTGTTTAAATCTTTTAAATATACAGCGTTTAAGCCGTGTAAGACTTTCCTGTTAACGTCCTGACTTGAACAAAGTTTCTGATAACAAAATCCAGCCGGTATCCCGAAAAATCTCAGCATGGCTGCAAACAGATGAGCTTTAGCACAACAGATCCCATGCCCAAACTCCAAAACCTCTGATGCCTTACAGGTAACTCTCAGTTCCCCTATATCCCCTGAATGATGAATCTCATCCCTAACAAACTCATAAATCTTCTTAATCAAGCTGATTTCGTCGTCGGTGCCTTTCTGTAATTCAAGACACTTATCAATTATCAGCTTATGATCATAGTTTATGACTTCACTCTTTTTGAGGTAATCTTGAAGATTATTGCTCTCAGTACGCATCTGACTCATCTGTCAATAATACTAAAATCCTCTATAAAATTTAATCTGATATGGAAACTATTTTATTTAATTGGCATACAGAGGCATAAATAGTTATAAAATACTGTGATTGAAGTGATTTATTGAATAGAAAATGAGCAGCACTAAAAAAGCAAAGTGTTCAGTTAATGCCCTTCGAGGATTTTTTTGTGATGCCTCAACTTGCAAAGTAAAAAAGAAAATATCATATTGGGATATTTATTGTTCAGATACTAAAATCGATTTTAGTAACCTTGATCCCTTTTTAGTCAATTCTAACTTATATTTTTGATCTTCCAAGCATTGTATTTCGTAAATTCCTTTTTTTGACAAAAATCCTAGCATTAATAATGCTTTTTTACGTTCTAAATCCAATATATTGGACATGTCAAAGTTAATCGTTTGAGATTGATCAATTTGTTTAATTAGTTTCTCTAAGTCAGTATCGGTCGCCGAAATTGTTAAACACCCAGCAAATGGATGGTAAACATTTGATTTCATGCCTTCTTCTTCCAATATCTGAATATCCTCAAGTCTGAGAATCGGAAAACTTGTTTCACCCTTCAAGAAAGCTATAACATCTAAGAATAATTGTTTGCTTTCTCCCATTTTGATCAAGACGGGTTCAATGTCAGAAAAGTCCCAGTTCACTGAAAACTCTTTATTGTCTAAGTTTCCAATCTTTTGTAAAAACTGAGATGATCGATTTACTTCATTCAGCATACTAGATGAAGTGGCAGCGAAAAAAAGTGCTAAAGCTTGTACCCTATTATCCAAAGAATTCTTTCCACTATTTAATTCAGTAATTTCGTATACTACATCAAGGGCTTCTTTGGGATTTCCTGCTAATAAGAGAACTTCTGCTAATGATATTCCTAAGTTTGCTCTGCTTGCTTCTTGATTCAACGATGAATATAAATCGTATGCTTTTCTAAAAATTTCTACACCTGGTTCAAAATTTTTAGTCTTTACATATATATAACCAATTGAAGTTAGAGTTTTTTCGATCCTTTCTTTATCGCCTATCTTTTCACATAATTCCAGAGCATCCTGAAAATTTTCCATAGCTAATTCTAAATCTTTATTTTTAATATATATCTCTCCAATTAAATATCTAACTTCTGCAACTCCTCTCTTATGACCTATTTTCTCATATGTATCTAAAATACCTTCCAAACATTCTATGATCTGATCATAGTTTATGGGTTTCTCAGGGTCTTGAAAATAAATTGTGGCTATCTTAAATTTAGTATTTGCGATTCCATAGAGAGCATTCCTTTCTTTTTGTATTTCTAAAGCTTTTTTAATATGTTCATAAGCTTTTTCAAAATTTTCCCTCGCTGAGTAATCTAATGCAATATTTACGTGAGCTGATGCTAATTGTTCTAAAGCACCATAATTTTTGAAAATTTCTAAAGCTTCAATTTGATATTTAAAACATAGTTCTTTGTCTTCATTTTTGAGAAGATTCGCTCTATTTGCTATTGCAATAGCTTTGTCGATATTATCTCCTTGAGATTCAGCCATTTGAAAACATTTTTCACTATATTCAGTTGCCTTTTCGATATCACCTTTATGACTATATATCGAGCTTAACAAATTATAAATCTTTATCAAATTGATGTTTTTTCCGTTTTTAGTTCTATTGAATAGAAGTTGACATTGTACAGCATGCTTTAAAGCTAGATCATATTCTTCTTTAGTTTCATATAACATGCCAATACTGTAATGCGCCCCAGCAACTAAATTAATTATATTTGGATGGGTTTTTCTTTGAAAATATTTTATTGAGTTTTTTAGTTGAACTTCTATTTTGTCCCAAAATCCTTTTGAAATAAAGTTATTCGCGTTCATTATCAGTATTTCAAATGACCTCTCCGACAAGCTTGCTTTTTCAAAATGATATGATGACTCTAAAATATTTTCTGGTTCATCATTTAGAGAAAGATAATACTTAGCCGCATTTTCGTGATACCTTCTTAATGCTTTCTTTTTAGGATCACCCAAACAGTAATCGCGTATAATATCATGTACTTTAAAGGTGTTTGAACCTATTTCGTTAACCAATAATTTATTAATTAACTCGTCAAGTGTTTCGGACAAATCTTTAGATTCATTTATGCTATCAAATGCTTCTATTGTTTCAGGAACTCTAAATATTGCTATTGTCTGCAACAATATTTTTTCATTGGAAGATAAGGAATTATAAACTTCAGTCTCAAGGTAGTCATAGGCTTCTTTGAGAGCTTTTGGTACATTTCGTAACAATTCTTCTGCGGTATCATTTAGAGCTAGAGTACAAAAAAGATTTAAGTATTGAGGGTGTCCATGAAGTCTTTCATGAATTTCTCTTGACACCGATTCACTTGTTTCGATACCACGCGCTTCTAGCATCATTCTAGTATTTTCAGGGTTCCAGGAGTCAATTTTTACCGTAGTCACTCTTTTTTCAAGAGTGTCAACCGAATTATAAAATTTAGGCTCATGACGAGTAATTACTATAATTTTTGACTTTTCAATAGATAATAACTCTCTTAATAAAGGATTCAATTCCTTCTCAGCTTTATGATAATCATCGAGAAAGATGGCGAAATTGCTAGAATTCAATTCTTCTTTAAGTAATGCAATTAAGACATCATTGTCGTATCCAAAGTGCTCTATAGAATTGGCAAGTCTTGGCTTATTTTTTCCTTTTAGAAAATATGCAAACTTTTTTAAAACAGAACTTAGAGTACTCACTTCACTTAAATTGCCATACCAATAGACATCAAATCTGTCTTTCAGTTTTTCTGCAAATTTGGCTGAAATGTAGGTTTTTCCAATTCCCGGAATTCCTTCAATTACTATTATATTTCTATCTAGCGAGTTCAATAATTCATTTAACTTATCATCTCTACCAACAAATCCTTTCGTCCTTGGTAATTCAATTGAAACTTTTAAATTTTGGCCAAAATCATCTTTATATAAATACTCGGGGATTTCAGATAAATCTGTGTTTAATTTTAGTTTGTAAGTTAAATCAATTTTTAGACCGCATTCTAAGAATATCGTTTTCAGTTCTTCTGTTTTTTCTTCTATCGGTTTCAAAATAAGAATTTCAGTAATTTTACGTCCTTCATCTTCTCTTGGATATTGACAATTAATCTCTATGGAAAGTCTTCTTTTACTCTCTTTAATAATTGGGTCAATTATTAAACCAGTTGTATAATAATGCTTTAACCATTGAAGTTTGGAAAAATAGGGCATATCTTCTTTCAGGATTTCGTACAATATTTCAGGTGCGCGTTTATAATCAATGTCAAGTTCATCAGCTAGTCTTAGAAGTGATGAAAGTAAACGCACACGTATTCTTTTGAACCCTATAGCTCGGCTCTCATAATCATCTGAATGAAGGTTTACTTTTCTATGTCCCTCTGAGATTAATCTCACGCATTCGGCTTCGTATTGGTCAAGATCTAAAATTTTAAGGTTCTCTTTTATGTAACGACCACTTCGTAGATGATGTTCGTCTCTTATTAGATCCTGAAATGTGTAAGGTTCATTTTTTGATTTAGAAATACTTTCTATCCTTGCTTCATCATCTGGATATTTATGTTGCATTCCCACATCATGTAAATATGCAGCCGACAGTAAACAAAATACTTCAATTTCTTCAAGTTGATCCTCAGGATTTAAGCCAGCTACTAAGAGGTCGAGTATATTTATAACTGCATCTGAATGTTTCATTCCATGTAATGTGTAATAAGTATGGTACAATTCGCCTTTTTCCCAGATTCCTTTTGTTTTATTTTCAATTACTTTCAATTTAGTGGCGTAGTCAGTACCTAATTGCTGTTTTAGTTCCATATGCAGTCATCTATTATAATGAAAAATAATCCTTATAAGTTTATCTAAATTAAGATTTACGCGGTTTAACTAAAAAATAAGCAGCATGAGACTTAGAACTATCCAAAAATAATATTCCTGATAGACATATTAGTAAGATTTGTATCTCAAGTACCAAATCCTATTATATATCATTATTTGCTCACAAGAATATATGGAAAAAAGCTCTTAAAGCTTAGACCCAGGCACTTTATAACAATCTGCACGCAAATGGCTTAATCAAAAAGAATCGACCTCTTTTGAAATTTGGCGTTTTGCTGCTTTTTATCTGCTTTGGCTTAATGCTTATAGCTGCTTCTGGATTGGTCTGAGCTTTTGCGTCAATTCTGTTTTTTCTGATGTATAGACTCTCTCCAGCCTCACGTTTTACATATCTTCATTCTTCAGTTCTATGAATCCGTTTTCCCCCAAATGCATGGATAGTTCTTGTTCCGGCAATGCATTTTCCCCACTGTTCTGTTCCCTTCGGGATGAATAATTCGTCCCCGGGATTAAGGATAAACTCCTCATCATTTAATACCGCTGTATATTGACCACTAACACAAACCATGTACTCATCAAATTCATGAGCGTGTTTTTTAGAAACCCTGTCAGAATAACAGGTCCAGAAAGCCATCTGACTGCCGTCTGTACCTTCGTAAAAATAGCCATCGATATCTTCAGTATTTTGCTCCTTACTGCTGATGTGATTGCTTTTATTTTTCATAAACTCGGGAAAATCTTTCACGTCTAAAAACTCCTTTATTAAAGTAAAAATGAATTCATTTAAAAAATCAGAACTTACACCTTAGTAGCTATTATTGAAACCAGATTAAAATAATTTCCATCTTCAGCTTTACTCATTTTCAATATCTCTACGGAAAGTCATTATCACATGAAAGTCAAGCCTGCCATGCCTCTTTTAAACACTTTCATTCCTTTTAGGACTTACGCACTTGAGGTACAAAACCAAATTCAATAGGCTTTATGGTTAAATTTGTGTTTTATAAAGTTGAAGGTTTGATGCTATTGATTCCTGAGCTCAACCGCGTAAGTCCTATGTAATAGAGAGAATAATGATATCTTTGTACGTAAAATTCAAGTCAGGTTTTACGCAACTGAGGATGTGATCTATACATGAGTAAGGAAGCACCTAATCAGAAAAATGTAATCTTTGACGAAATCGTTGTTGAAAGACGGTCTCATCGGCGGTTCTGGCAGGAATTCCCGTCAAAAGACGACATCAGAGGCATCATTGATGCTGGTCTTCATGCCCCATTTGCCGCCGCAGCTGTGGGTAGCACAAAGGATTATTTTCGGAGATTTTTCGTCCTAAAAATGGGTTCAAAAAGTATGACAACCGCAGCTTCCCTTATCTTTGAAGAGATCTCTACAATGGCTTCCAAGCTTGAACTTGCTATGGAGAATGACACACAACTCCGTGAAAATGCGATTGGCTTTTCAAACCGACTTGCTATGATCAAGAAAATAGGGAAGGTTCCTGGTATTGGCACGGCTCCATACTTTATCATAGTAGCCGAGAAGAAAGGTTTCCCTGCAGTAGAACAGCAGTCTCTTGCACACTGTCTGGAGAACATGTGGCTGAAAGCGACAGCTCTTAGTCTTGGATTCCAATTGGTTTCTGCTACAGCTCAAATGGCTGACAATCCAGAATTCTGTACAATGCTCGGGATTAATCCTGGTGAATGGGCACTTAATGGGTGTGCAGTGGGATATCCAGCTGAAGAACTATCTCCTTCTATCCTTCCTTCAGTCGATGAGGTCACACGTTGGCTGGAATGAAAAAATCAAATTTACGGTTGGCATCCCTTCATTTTCTGAGAAGCCTGTGCCCCTACAAGCAGCATAAGTGCCAGAAATATCAGCAAAATCAGTGATGCTTTTATTTCGACAGCTTATATTTAGCCTCAAAAACCATGCAGCCTCAGTGGTGCTATGCATAAAACCTTCAGAGAATTTAACGGTAAAACATACATGCTCGATGAGTTAAGTTATTTCGGGCTTAGTAAGTCAGATGCCGAGAAGAGAAAAGCTATGTTGAAGAAGAGCGGGCTTGGAGCCAGATGCATTAAAAAGGCAAATGGCAAGTACGTACTATACCGCGAATACTCAGGTGACATAAATAAAGAAGACGGGTCTTCTTTTTTTCGAGTAGGCTGAAAATGATGGTTGTGGTGAAAAAAATCTGGCTTTGTTGCAAAATCAGTGAAAAACTTCACAATTAGAAAATTTAATCGGTTCCGTTGCAAAAAATCTGGCTTTTTCACAAAATCATTAAAAACCATCACAATTCGGAAAGTTAATCGTTTTCATTTGAGAAAAAAATGACACATCAGGGTGAAAATTACAGTGTCAAATTGCAGAAATATTATTTTTGCAACGGAACCAATCAAGGCATAGCTCAGTGGTACTTCATTGGCAAATTATGAAAGATAGGAGTGAGTAAAATGAGTGAATACGAATTAACCGACATTGAAAAAAAAGCCATGGATAATTGGATAATGTTAAATATACTCCCACAAAAAACACCAAATAAAAATTACACTAGTTATGCACTTAAAAGTATTTTTGAACAAACACCAGATGGTTTCTTTATCACAAATAAGCAGTTTAAAGAAGCGATGGTCAGATGTAATTTCTCACCTGTAAATAAAAATAAATTAAATTGGGAATTCCGAATTTCCCTAAAATCTCCAGGGTTGAAATAATCTAAACGAACATGAAATTCTTCGAATAACAGGCTCAAATAAATGAAAGTACTTTCCACCTTACCTTTTTGACTATTGATTTCCTTATTACCTTGGGCAGTAAGGTTTTCCACATTTTGGTTTTTCAAAACCGTACCTAAACTGTTTCCGTTGCAAAAAATCTGGCTTTTTCACAAAATCATTAAAAATCATCACAAATAGGAAATTTAATCGTATTCATTAGAAAGAAAATGACACATAAAGGTGAAAATTATAGTGTCAAATTGCAGAAATATTTTTTTTGCAACGGAACCGAAAATAGAATAGTAGGTTGGGTTGTGAGCCCGTAAACAAAACGGTTATAGGAATTTTAGCAAAGAGAAGTATAATGTTAGTTTTATTTTTTGTCTTCTTCATTCCATTCCATTAAAGCCTTCTCAATAGATATCAATGTGAACATAGTAGTATTGAATATCTCGTCTGGGTGTTGTGGCATCCAACTGATTTCATCGAGAACGTCTTTTGGGAGCCTAACAAGGTCGTTCATCTCTTCTCCTATCTTCATGAAATTTTCAGTATATCGTAAACCATATCTACTGTTATCACACGCAGTGATAGAAATATACTGAATAAATGACCCGTCATTCATTATATCTCTTGAATATCTGTAATGAATTTCTTCAACACAATCCGAGTAATCGTTATTCAGTCTTCTGATGGTATCTGGAATCAATTCACCATCTTTCTGCAAAGCTTTCAGGTCTGACAATACACTGTTAGAAAGTCTGAAAGTTTTGTATTGCTTCATATTACTACTCGTGCAGTTAAGATGTATAAATAGACTACTATATGAGTAGTTAATATTACATGTGCCTAAAGAAAATTTCATGGATTTTTGGTCGTTCATTTCTATTCATTTGTTGCCCTTTCACATTAATCGAAATAACGTCTACTCACGTTCTTTTTCCGTGAGTTTGATGTTTGTAGAGCTATCGTGTTGCAAAAGCACCAAAACGCAATCAAAAGTCGCATTGGAGATTTTATCCTGAAAACACCAACCTTGTATCAATGGGCAACCAATAATTTGTCAAATAATCATTTTCAATCCCAATAAAAAACTTGTATTCCTTGTTCGCAAGTTGAGGCAATATAAAGCAGTAAATTACAAAAATATCGTGGCGTCTAATGCTGTTGATTTTATATTTAACATAAACACAGGTTTGTATTAACCAAAAAATAATTCAGTATCAGCAGGCAATTCAATATATTTATTACTTCAGCAGACATCAAACTATTTACATCAAACTATTGGGGTGAACAAATGCCAGCAAGAAAAATAAAGAATGATAATAAAGAAAAAGAATTGATGAAAAAAATGGAATCAATAGAAGAACAAAAAAAAGATTCAGCAGAACAAATAAACATAGAAGAAGAACCCGATGAAAGTAAAAGGCCTAAATAACAGTATGTTACAGACAAAATACTTGATTTAATATTTTTAATGAGTTGAATTCACTTACATTTATATTATCTTTTTTATAGAATCAAACCGGAAGAAGAGTAAGCCTTTTTTATCAAAGAACTGCCATACAGACTAAATCCAATACCCAATCTAAGTATATTAGAAACCCTGTCAGAATAACAGGTCCAGAACGCCATCTGAATGCTGTCCGCACCTTCGAAAAAATAGCAATCAATATTTTCAGTATTTTGCTCCTTACTGCTGATATGTCTGCTGATATGTCTGCTGATATGTCTGCTGATATGTCTGCTGATATGATTACTTTTATTCTTCATAAATTCAGGAAAATCTTTCACGCCTAAGACCTCCCTGTATTAAAACAGAAATTGACTCGTTAAAAACTTCTTTACAATTTAGTAGCTATGAGTGAAACCATATTAAAGTAATTTCCACCCTCAGCTTCCATCATTCCAATATCTCTACGAGCATAGTCGTTATCACACAAAAGCCAATCCTGCCAGGATTCTTTTAAGCAATTTAATTCTTTGCACTCTTGAATACTTACCGAATCAGAAGTTTTCCATAGATGATACCACCAGTCACATGAGTGTAGAGTTAAAGTCATATCATCACACCAGTATGGTACTAATTCTGCCGGAACTCCATTTGTAAATTCCTGCTTCAAGCCCGGAACTGCAACTGCTATTTGCCCTCCTTTTTTTACAAGTGGAGCAAAATACTTTGTCAAATAATCTGCTTCGACCCCAAAATAATGATAGGCATCTACACTTATAGCAACATCAAAAAACTCATGAGCAAACGGCAAATCATGGGCTTCCGCATGTATTGGTATTATTCTATCTTCAAGCCCCATTGACTTAATTCTTTCATAGTTCTCTGTTGCACCAATCCAGAGGTCCGTAGCAAAAACTGTAACATCATATTCTTTTGCTAAGAATATCGAAGTAAGCCCTTTCCCACAACCGAGATCAAGTACTCGCATGCCTTTTTCAAGCTTTAAAGATTCAGACAGTTCCTCGAGAATTTTCAATGCATTAGGACCCATCATATTTTCTTTAACAAAATCAGTGTCATATTTGTTGCTTTTTATCAACTTCATCTTGACCACTTTTCGTTTATCTATTCCATATTATTCTATACAGTTTGATCTTTATAATTGCTGTGGGCATATCATTCGGATGTAAATATTTACACCCAATTTATCCATATTTTATTTTAAAAAAACGAATTGAATACTCCCAGGAGCTATTCGAAAGACAAAGCTATAACTTTGGAAAAATGAGTCCTCGTGAGCGAGCAAAGCGAGATAAAAGGACGATGGGTTTCCGAATAGCAATAGGAGAAATGAGCAAGTTCTAAGCCATAAATTAGTCCTCTTGAGCGCAGCGAAAAGGACTGCGTGCTGTTGCGATTACATCGCAACTCCCAGAAAATCTCCGATTTCCTGTGATCCCGAAGCGCAACTCGGGTGAAAAAGAAGATTCGGGAAAGGAAAGGGTGTTTCTTTCCTTTCTTTGTTTTAATTTACTCCTTTGCTTTCATTTTATCTATTATTATGTAGTCTTTAACGGCACTTACGGAATCGAAGGGAACGAGGATATAGTTGTCCACTTTTTTGTACCTGGAAGTGTCTAAATTGACATTCGGGGTGACCATCAGGTCAATGATATTTCCCCCTTTAATCTCGACTACAATGTTGCTCAGCGTTCCTATCTCTGTTCCGTCGGTAGCCATTACCTGTTTATTGAAGAGAAGGTTCCTTGCAAATACTTTAGACATTTTTATCGTATCTCCGTTCTCAGTGTGTTATGCGGGTTTGGATAAAGCTGGCTTTTCACTTTGAATATTTTATGTCATTTGAAACCATATTCTTTAAAACTTTTTCCCTTTAAGAATTATTCCTTTAAAGAGTTACTCATTTTATTTTCTTACCTGTACCCAACATAAGCACCCGATTCCATGATTTTCTGGCCTCCTTTGAACTGCGCCTCGATTTTTTCATAGAACTGAGCAATATTTTCCGTAATAGTGGGCTTTACCTTCTTCAGAGCTTCTCTAAAGTGTCTCATTTCGATCTTTTCTATCTCGAAATTCTCCCTGAGGGCATTCATTACGGCTTCCCTGCACACTGACTGAATATCAGCACCCACATAACCTTCAGTTGTATCGGCAAGGGCTTCAAGATCTACATCCTCAGCAAGGGGCGTATTCTTTGTGTGAATCTTAAATATCTTGAGCCTGCCTTTACGGTCAGGAGATCCCATATAGACCAGCCGGTCAAAACGCCCGGGCCGCAGGATTGCAGGATCCAGAAGGTTAGGGCGGTTGGTTGCGGCAATAACCACCACATCTTTAAGGGACTCAAGCCCGTCCATCTCTGTAAGGAGCTGGTTCAGCACCCTCTCTGAAGTGTGACTGTCTGTGGATTCCATGCCTTGCATAGAGGCAACTGAATCTATCTCGTCAAAGAAGATTACACAAGGGGCAACCTGACGTGCTTTCTTGAAGGTTTCACGGATAGCCTTTTCCGATTCCCCAAGCCACTTCGAGAACATCTCAGGCCCTTTGACGCTTATAAAGTTGGCATTGGACTCCCTGGCTACGGCCTGGGCTATCATAGTCTTTCCAGTCCCCGGCGGGCCATAAAGCAGAATTCCCCTTGGAGCCTTTATGCCCATCTGAATAAACTTTTGCGGACTTTTAATGGGCCATTCTACAGCCTCAATAATTGACTGCTTTGCTTCATCCAGCCCTCCCACATCATCCCAGTTAACTGTGGGCATTTCCACGAATATTTCTCTCAGAGCCGAGGGCTCGGCTTCCATCAGGGCATCTTCAAAGTTTTTCTTGGTTACAACGATTTTTTCCAGTCTTTCCGGCGGAACCGGTTCCTTTTCGAGGTCAAGATCAGGCAGGTTTTCTCTGAGGCATCGCATGGCAGCTTCCTGCACAAGAGCCAGAAGGTCTGCGCCTACAAAGCCCTGGGTCCTTTCAGCAAGGTACATCAGATATTTATTTGTCTTTTCTTTCCTTTCCCTCTCCAGAGTAGCCTCATCAGCTTCGATTTCGGCTTCTCCTCCATTCCCTACTTCTTCATCTCTCTCGATGGGCATTCCGCGGGTATGGATTTGAAGGATCTCGTACCTGTCATTGGTATCAGGCACACCTATATGGATTTCCCTGTCAAAACGGCCTGGCCTCCTGAGTGCAGGATCGATAGCATCCACGCGGTTAGTGGCTCCTATAACCACAACCTGCCCTCTCTCTTCCATCCCGTCAAGCAGGGTCAGGAGCTGGGCAACCACTCGCCTTTCCACTTCCCCGGTCACGTTTTCTCTTTTTGGAGCAATGGAATCGATTTCATCAATGAAAATGACCGATGGTGCGTCCTGAGTTGCCTCTTCGAAGATCTTTCTGAGCCTTTCCTCGCTTTCTCCATAGAACTTCCCCACGATCTCAGGGCCGGCAATGTAATGGAAACTTGCTCCGGATTCATTGGCTACGGCTTTTGCAATCAGGGTTTTCCCGGTCCCTGGCGGGCCGTGGAGGATAACTCCCTTCGGAGGCTCTATATTGAGGTGGCCGAAAAGCTCAGGATGCTTCATGGGCATCTCTATTATTTCCCGGACACGCATGATCTCCTGCCCCAGGCCTCCTATGTCTTCATAGGTGGTTACACCCCTGGTTGCTTTTTCGTAACCCTGAACCGGCTTTTTCCGAAGTTCGATGGATGTTGCTTCCGTGATAAGGACAATTGTATTTGCAGGATCTGTCTCAACGGCAACCAGAGGGATTACCTGGCTTGTTGTCAGGGATTCGGTCATTGGCTGAGACATAGAGTTGATTATAGGAATGATGTCTCCCCTGAAAACCGGCCTTTTGAGGATATGCCGTTTTATGATCTCATTTGCGTGTTCCCCGAACTGAAGTTCAGGCCCCCCCTGTATCATGCTTTCCGGGAGCGCCAGAATGAGTTTTTTTGCCTCCGGGGCTTCCACCTTTTTGATGGTTACCTTCTCTCCTATGGAAACTCCTGCATTTTGCCGGATGAAGTTATCAATTCGCACGATTCCCTGTTCCCAATCCTGCCTGTCAGCTCTCCATACCTTTGCCGTGGTCTTTTTCTTCCCCCTTATTTCCACGATATCGCCTGGCGAGAGCTGAAGTTTCAGTAAGGCTGTAGGGTCGAGTCGGATAATTCCTCTTCCAAGGTCAATAGGATATGCCTTTTCAACCTTCAACTGTATTTCTTCCATAGATCATCCCAAAAATAGTTGTCTTTTTGATTACTACTTTTATTTAATAATTACATAAAATAAACAGACACCGGATTTTTCAGATTTTTCCGGACTGCGTATTAGGAACTACCTGTTTTCTATATTAGATGCTCTTTTTATTTCAATGCCTGTGATCAGGGAATTTTTTATCCCTGGAGTTTTGCTGCTGAATACCCGACACCTTGAATTTCCTGTCCGGTACTCATATCCGAAAACCCCTTTCTTTTATAGCCTGTATCTCTACCCATAAAATAATTTTGTCGGTTAGAGGTATATTTGATAATCAGTTATTTATATTATAATACCCGGGATATTACCCTCTATACCCTCCATTTATTAAATAAGTTTACCCTCCATTCTATTTTCCTCTGAGGATTAATATATCTGGAAATATATCTAGACTTTCCATGTATAAAATTGTTTGATATAATTCAAACTCTGATCTCATTCGGACTTTATTATTAAGACCTCAATGTCACCCAGACCTTGGTGCCTTTTAGATTTATTATCACAGATATCCAGGAATTTGACAGCATGGACCTTGAAATCGCGCAGAACAGGATTATTGACTTTATCCGGAACGAAATCAGTAAAGCAGGTGTAAATGGGGCCGTTGTAGGCATCAGTGGGGGAATAGACTCAGCTCTTGCCGCAGCACTCACCGTAAAAGCCCTCGGAAAAGATAAGGTACTCGGAATCCATATGCCTGAACCCGGCCTTACCCCCGCTGCAGACAGCAAAGATTCAAAAGCTCTTGCAAATTGGCTCGGGATCGAGTTTCAGACAATTGATATTTCAGGAATCATTTCAGCTTTCATAGCTGCAGTCCCTCAGAGTGAGTCTGCAGATAAGCTCTGCAGAGGCAACCTTAAAGCACGGGTCAGAATGTCTCTTCTCTATTTCCATGCAAACCGGATGAACCGTATGGTCATCGGAACCGGTAATAAAACCGAGATCCTGCTTGGCTATTTCACGAAATATGGAGACGGAGGCGTTGATCTTGAACCCATAGGCGGGCTTTACAAGACCGAGGTATGGGAGCTTTCTCGCAGGTTAGGAATTCCGGACCCTCTTATTACCAAAAAACCGTCCGCAGGCCTCTGGGCAGGCCAGACCGATGAAGCCGAACTTGGGATCTCTTATGTTAAAGTGGATAAGGTGCTCAGAATGCTCGAGAAAAATGAAGATCCTGAAACCATCCTGAGTACTCTTGGCGTCTCGGTAGAGCAGCTGAATTCGGTCATAAAGCGCATCGAGAGCAATGAGCATAAAAGAAAAGCCCCTTCTGTGCCGGAAATAAATTAAAATCAATAGGATCAGATATTATTCAAAAGATTCAAGAATTATACGAAAAATTCAAGAAATCTTCCGAACCCAAGATTTGAGGCCATAAGTTTACGGCTTCTTATCGGGCAGGATGAATACCGATATCAGACCGCTTTTCCCTGACCAACGGTTTTGCGAGGTGCCGTCTGGCGCAGGGCGGGACCTCATAAAGTCCTGTTTCAAGGTCTCTCTTTACTTCACATCTTACTTTTGAGGGAACATGTGTCCCGCATTTTTTACAGCGAAACTGCTGTCCCTGCCCTGTAGACTTCATGTGCTTTTCGCAGTTTGGGCATTTTGGGTTTTCTTCTTTATGAAGGGGTGCAAGCTTTTTAATTTCGATTTTTTCAATGTTGAGAGTTCCGGAGCTGGCACTTCCCGAAAGTACAACCTTGTCCCCAGGCATTAGTTTCCTGACAAGTGCTCTGAAGTTCTTTGTGGGTTCGAAGGCTGCGCAGTCGATTTCGTTTCCTTCGTTATCCCTGATAGAGAAAATAACATGCCCTCCATGAATGGTTTTCGGAAATGCCGAAACCATACCCTCCAGCATATAAGAATGCATATCCCGGATTTCAGCGGCGTTTGCTGCGGACAGCAGGTGCATATCCGTACCCTGGTTTGTCCTGTATACGGCAAAACGTTCAACAGGTTCAGATTTGATCATGCTTGCTGCTTCAGTAACGATGGTAGGGGTTTCCCCCCTGATTCCGAAAAGCACGGGATCGGCTGAATGGGGTACACAGACTACAAGCCTGTTTGTAAGGTCCACTGTATCCCAGGTTCCGGGGTAAGTTTTCCTGTCAGCTTCAAAAAAACTTTCTTTTTCTATTTCGCGTGGAGTTCCCCACCTTTCTTTTTGTCTGTATGCCAGGTGCTCGAAAGTGTGATCCCATTCTTCAGGGTTCAGCATGGCCCCGCAGGCTGCAAGAGCGCCTATCAGCCCCCTTCCGTTTTTGAAGCCTTTTGAGGAAATCTCAAATTCCTTGATGAGGCTTTTTGCCTCCTGTATTTCGATCACATTTCTGACAGCCTCTTCCAGAAAGTTTCCGAGGACAGGCTTGAGGATCTTGTAATCTTTTTCCAGAATAAAAACAACGCCAGGGTTTGTTTTTTCGCATTCAATGCGTGCAAGTTCTTCTACTCTGGATATTACATGAGCAATTACTTTTTCCGGGCAGACGGTCTTAAGTTTCAGGGCTACTGCAGCATTTCCTCTTGTTTTGTAGGGAATGGTAGGGTTCAGACGAACAAGCAGGGGAAAAGTTTCAACAGCTCCATAGGCCTGGAGCTCTTCCAGCAGCAAAGCTCCCAGATATGTTGTGCACATTCCTTCGTTTGAATCAGTATCATCAATTCCGATAATCATTTTTCTGGTTCCGGTCTTTTCCGTCTTATTTTCCGCAAACCCGTTTCGGATAACTACAGTTTTCGTCATTCTCCGGCGTATTTTTGCACTGTAAGGATTCTCAAGAGTGAAGAAACATATATATAGATGTTCAAACAGAGATTGATACTGGATTGATACCGGAATGACAAAAGAGGTTCTCATACATCAAATTATTGATGTATTGGCACGTGCGGGCTTTGCACTCTCTGACCGCTGTAATATTCGCCCGAGGAGTTTTGACGTTGCCGCACGGAAAGGTGAAACACTATTACTTTGCAAGGTTTTATTTAACATTGACGGCTTGAATGAAGAAACTGCCAGGGAAATGAAATTCCTGGCTGAGTATCTTGGAGGCTCTTCTATTGTCGTGGGGGCAAAGACCCGAGATCAGATGCTTGAGGACAGCGTTGTGTACATGCGCTATGATATCCTTGTCCTGAATGTCCAGACCCTTCACGATTATTTTATTGAAAACATTCCACCACTGGTTTCAGCAGCTCCAGGTGGCTTATATGTCTCCATTGAAGGAGATCTCCTGAAAAAAGCCAGGATGGATCAGGCAATGTCTCTTGGGACCCTGGCTACCATGGTAGGGGTTTCAAGGAGAACTATCAGTAAGTACGAGGAAGAGGGCATGGATGCGTCGATAGACGTCGTGCTCCAGCTAGAAGACATCTTTGGAGTTGAACTGGCAAGGCCCATAAACATCCTGAAGTCCTGCGGGAGCAGGAAGCCCCGAAAGAAAGCAGAACCCGAAACAGAAGATCAGGTAAAATCGTCAACTCTTTTGGCGGAAGATCTGATCCTTAATACGATTTCAATGCTTGGTTATGATGTACTTCCTACGGCACAGGCACCTTTCAAGGCTATTTCACGGGATAAGTCCTCAGTTATCCTCACAGGAGTCAGCGAATTCAATACAACCGTAATCAAGCGGGCTCATCTAATGAGCAGCATTTCCTGCATTACTGAGACCCAATCCGTATTTATCATCAACGGGTGTTCCAAAATAAAATCAGTGGAAAATACGGTCCTGATCGAAAAGAAAGAACTTGACAAGATAAGTGATTCTCAGGAACTCCTTAATTTCATAGAGGAACGCAAGGAAACACATGACGAAGCGTGAATATATTTTGTAGGTTATCCTTTCCCTAGTTGCCCCACCCGAGTTCCGCTACCCGAGTTCCACTTCGGGAGCACGGGGTCCTTCTCGCTACGCTCGAGAGGACTAATTGAAAGGGCTTATTTACGAAATTACAGTTTTTCCGTGTTTTTCGTATTTTCGGTGTATTCCTTGTTTTATGTGATTTCGGTGTACTCCGTGTATTCTGTGGTTATTGATTCTATTCCAAGTTTTTCCATACCTTGTATGGTTATGGATTCTTGAGTTAATTAGTGTAAATATTTACGTCCGAAGCCGTATTTATCCTCAAATCTCTACCTGTAGTTTTTCCAGGTGCCATAGTTCCAAAACCCTAATATAGCACTGTTTCAATCTAAACGCTTCGATGATGGTGAAGATTGCGGTGCTGGTCTCTGGAAGGGGTTCGAATCTCCAGGCGATTATAGACAGCATTGAAAAGGGTTACATAAAGAATGCGGCAATTAATGTTGTTATTTCCAACAAGGCAAATGCCTATGCTCTCGAACGCGCAAGAAATTATGGAATAAGCGCTGTTTTCCTTAATCCTGATGAGTACGATAGAGCGGGATATGACAGGGAAATCCTGAATATTCTGAAACAGCATAACACGGACCTTCTTCTGCTTGCAGGCTATTTCCGGATTTTGGGAAACGAAATAATCGGGATCTACAGGAACAGAGTTCTGAATATTCATCCGTCTCTTCTTCCGGCTTTCAAAGGACTTCATGCCCAGAAGCAGGCATTCGAATACGGGGTAAAAGTTGCAGGTTGTACCGTGCACTTTGTAGATGAAGGGCTGGATTCAGGGCCAATTATCCTCCAGAAATGTGTGCCTGTGCTCCCGGAAGATACGGAAGAGACTCTTACTGCCAGAATTCTGGAACAGGAACATATTATCTACCCTGAAGCTGTTAAGCTCTTTACCGAGGGTAAACTTAAAATTGAAGGCCGAAATGTAGTAGCCCGTATTTGAGTAGCCGATTAAGTTCATGCTCAAACCGGAATAGATTTTACCGATTAATAACCTTATTAATACCCTGATAATTATAAATAATTCAAACTTATAGGTACCTCCAAGAAACTTTGTAGGCCACAAGGGCTTTCCAGATTTCGAAATCTCCGAGCTTGAAAATATCCAGGAGCCTTTTGCTGGAAGTTCTAAAACGTCAGTATGAAACTCCCTAAGAAAAAGTTACAAAGCCTGTTTAATTAATCCCCTTTGTCAGCGACTTTTGTCGTTGAATACCTCAACCTCTTAGTAACTTTCAAATATATCAGGCAGTTCTTAAACACCCGCATGTTAACACTAATCAACCCAAGCCACAAAAAACCCTTCACTTTAACTAAATTTTAAATAAGCATATCCCAGGTGACAGTAATGTCTTATATTGAAAAAGTTGATCCGGAATTGTCCGAGGCTATCAAAAAAGAAGCCGAGCGCCAGGAATACAAATTAAACCTTATCGCATCCGAGAATTATGCAAGCAGAGCCGTGATGGAAGCTCAGGGCTCGATTTTGACCAATAAGTATGCCGAAGGGTATTCCGGCAAGCGATACTATGGCGGCTGCGATTTCGTGGACGTTGCTGAAGACCTCGCGATTTCCAGGGCAAAGAAAATCTTTAAGGCAAATTACGTTAACGTCCAGCCTCATTCGGGTTCAGGGGCCAACATGGCTGTCTATTTCTCAGTTTTGCAGCCCGGAGATACCATCATGTCCATGGACCTCTCGCATGGAGGGCACCTTTCCCACGGCAGTCCTGTGAGTTTTTCCGGTAAGCTCTACAATATTGTGCCCTACGGAGTCAGTAAAAATACTAAGATGCTGGACTATGCCGAACTTATGGAAATGGCAAAGGAATGCAGGCCCAAACTGATTGTTTGCGGTGCCTCCGCTTATCCGCGTGAGATTGATTTCAAGCAATTCAAAGAAATCGCTGACGAGGTTGGAGCCTATTTGCTTGCGGACATTGCCCACATTGCAGGACTTGTAGTTGCAGGTGTGCACCAGAGTCCTGTGCCTTATGCAGATTTCGTTACCACCACAACCCACAAGACCCTTAGGGGTCCAAGGGGCGGAATGATAATCTCCAGGACAGAAGAGCTTGCAGTCGGAATTAACAAGGCTGTGTTCCCTGGCATTCAGGGTGGGCCTCTCATGCATATTATAGCTGGAAAGGCAGTAGCTTTTAAAGAGGCAATGGGTGAAGAATTCAGGCAGGATCAGATCCAGACCGTAAAGAATGCAAAGGCCCTTTGCAACTCTCTGAAGGAAAAGGGTTTTGATATCGTTTCGGGGGGCACGGATAATCATCTTATGCTTATTAACCTTAATAATATGCATATAACAGGCAAGGATGCCGAAGCAGCCCTGAGCAAAGCCGGAATCATTGCAAACAAAAACACAATTCCCTTCGAAACCCGCAGCCCATTTGTTACGAGTGGGGTAAGGCTCGGAACCCCTGCCTGTACCACAAGGGGTATGAGGGAGAGAGAAATGGAATTAATTGCCGATTATATCGAAATCGCAATCAAGAATGCGGCAAACGATAGGCTCCTGTCGGAAACAAGTGGTAAGGTCAGGGAACTCTGTTCAAGGTTCCCGGTTTATTGCTGATCGAAGAGGGCCGGGTGTTTTACAATGTCAACTGAAGGATGTGAATCAAGGGTCATAGACGGTAAAGTTCTTGCACAGCAGATTGAAGAAGAAGTAAGGACAGGAGTTGAGGACCTGGAAAGCGGCCGTGGAGTTACTCCCGGGCTTGCTACCATCCTTGTAGGAGATGATCCTGCGTCGAGGATGTACGTCCGGCTGAAACATAGAGCATGCGAACGTGTGGGCATCAGAGCAGAAGACTACCTTCTTCCGACACAAGCCAGTCAGGAGGAACTCCTCTCCCTGATATATACACTTAACAAAAATAAGGATGTCCACGCAATCCTGCTTCAGCTCCCGCTTCCGACACATTTTTCCCCGCAGGAAGCAATGGAAGCCATAGCCCCTGAAAAAGATGCGGATGGCTTTCACCCTTACAATATGGGAAAGCTAATGATCGGGGATGAAGGTCTTGTTCCCTGTACCCCCCATGGGATTATCCGGGCGCTTGAAGAATATAATGTGCCTGTCCAGGGCAAAAATGTGGTTATTGTCGGGCACAGCAATGTTGTTGGAAAACCCATGGCAGCAATGTTCCTTAACCGGAATGCAACAGTTTCGATTTGCCACGTATTCACAGACGATCTTAAGAAATATACGCTCGGCGCAGATATCCTGGTAGTTGCCGTAGGTGTAAAACACCTTATCAAAGCCGACATGGTAAAGGAAGAGGTAGTTATCTTTGATGTGGGAATTACCAAGGAAGAAGACGGCGTATACGGAGATGTAGACTTCGAAAATGTGATCAAGAAAGCTGCTCTCATTACTCCTGTTCCTGGCGGTGTAGGCCCTGTGACAGTTGCAATGCTTATGAAGCATGTACTGAGATGTGCAGAAAACTCTTTTTAAAGCTTCTTTATTAAGGCCCTTTTACCAGGCCTTTTATCCTTTCCTTTCTTGAGACTTTTTATTTCTAAAGCTGTTTTTTCTTATACTTTTATTTTAATTTACTTTTACTAATTTCTGATAAATAAGTAGTACTGTTTTGCATTCAGCGGTTTCCTTATCATATCCAATGGTACAGGATGACGATCCATGTGATAATTTCCTGGCAAACAGAGGGTAAGGCACCGGATTATCAGGTCAAGGCACATAAAATTCTTATTCTTACCATTTCATATTAAAGCAATCAAAGTTGTTTTTCCAATTGTGCCAGATAAGGAAATTCAACCCTATTTTCTTTATCTTGCCAGCTTACGATAACAGCAATTGTTTTTTATAGATTATTCCTTAATTAATGCACAACATTGCTTTCCCAATTGTGTCAGATTAATTCTACACATCAATATTTTTATGTATTATTGAAGCTTATTTTACTACAATAAGAATTTACTACCAATAATACTCAAACTAATTATTGGATTTAAATATATAGGCTAATTACTATAAAATACTCGGCCGCTAAAAACCAGGCCACTAATACATCTCAAAGAGGTCGTAAACAGATTTTAAACAAATTTACCTGATAAATCCGGCTGATATATATTAATTAATATATGGTTACAGTGATTATTTATTTGATCCTGATAATGATATATCAATTAAATCCCCATATCCGGAAGACTCCGGGGTGGAATAAAAGGTTTTTTCAGGGAACATTCATAAAGGCGGAATATACCGCATTCCCATTTACGATTCAAACGGATAACACTGAAATGTCTCATGACTGAAAAGCATCTGTGAGGCTGCATCCATCAAGACATCTTTACCGATGTCCGTTAAGTGCTGGCTGGCGTTAGCTGATAAATTCATATAGCCTGGTTGTCAAAAATGGTTGTTGATACTGATATCTGCGGTATAAAAGTAGGAGATCGATACCCTGCACATGTAATGGGCATTATTAATCTTAGCCCGGAGTCCTTTTACGAAAGCTCTATTGTAAGCCCGGATTCGGTGCTCGAGATTGCGCTGAAAATGGTTCAGGACGGAGCAACTTTTCTGGATTTGGGAGCCCGTTCAACCTGGAGACTTGCCGAACCTATTAGCAGGGAAGAGGAACTCAAACGTATCCTGCCAGTGCTTAAAACTCTGGAAGGCAATGTGGATGCTGTGATTTCCGTGGATACAATGTTTCCTGAAATCGCAGAAGAAGCTCTCAAAAGAGGAGCTGAAATTATAAATGATGTTTCCGGTTTTACTGCAGATCCTGGAATGATTGAAGTAGTGGCAGATCACGGGTGCCCTGCCGTTGTTATGGCTTCTGAAGTAGTTCCTGGAGATCCTCTTGGAATGGATTCTATTATCGGAGCACTTGATTCTATAATACAGGCTGCTGAAGCAGGGGGAATAAATCCTGAAAATCTTATACTTGACCCTGCAATAGGCATGTGGACAGAAGAAAAGCTTCCTATCTATGATTTTGAAACCCTTGACGACTTTGAACGCTTGAAGATTTTTGAAAAGCCTTTGTTGGCAGCCCTTTCAAGAAAATCTTTCATAGGGGAGGTGCTTAAAAAGCCTGCAACTGGAAGGATCTATGGCAGTTTGGCCGCTGCAGCTATTGCAGTATATAAAGGCGCAAATATTATTCGTACGCACGACGTGCCTGAAACCTTCGATGTTGTAAAGCTTTCAGGGGCTCTAAGAAGTCGGCCAAGTATAGTAAAAGAAGGCAGGTATGAGGTCTCTGTGCTTGAAGTAAAGACCCCGCAGGATGCAGGCATAGCTATGCGAAAACTTGGAGCTACCAGGATAGGCTCGCAGGTAATGCAGAACAAAAGCATCCACCTTATGCTGAAAATTCGTAATCTTACGACTACAGAGGCTCTGATAATAAAACAGGAGATGCTTGCCCGTGGAGGAGATGCAGCTCTGGCAAGGGACGCAGTTTCCCATGAAACGGAAATGACTGACGTGCTCGTAATGGGCACTCTCCTGCAGTTTGAGCGCCTTGCGAGTAAACTTGAAGGTCAGGCACGCTCCCTCCCACTTATTGCCGAAATGATCCGCAAATGTATTGCAAACCGGAACGATCTGGAATATCGATATTTGAGGTAATTATGATTATAACTTCAGCAAAACCCCTTGAAGAAATCCTGGCCCTATTAAAAGATGAAGACGATATCTTCGTTATCGGATGCAATGTCTGCGCCGCAAAACTAAAAACAGGAGGAGAACCCGAGGTTCTTGAAATATGCAGGCGGCTAGAGGGACACGGAAAGCGTGTTGTAGGCTGGGCTCTTCCCACCGCAGCCTGCAGTGTCCGGTCTTTTGAGTCTCTGGCCCAGAAAAATGAAAAAATAAATGAGGCACACTGTATTCTTGTCATGGGCTGCGGCAGTGGAGTTTCGACTGTTGCCAGTGTAACGGAAGTGCCTGTATACGGTTCAAATAATACGCTTTCTCTGGGAGGTTCTAGCGAGGGCAAATTGCTTTCCGGCCAGTGTATAATGTGCGGTAACTGCACAATCAGCGAATTCGGAGGGCTCTGTTCCAAATCCCAGTGCCCTAAAGGGCTTCTGAACGGGCCCTGCGGAGGGGCTGTTGACGGAATGTGTGAAGTAAACAGAGAGAATGACTGTGTCTGGAATCTTATCTATGAGCGCTTGAAAAAAATCAAGAGACTTGATCTTCTTTATTCTATCCATGCCCCCCAGGAGCATGGTTTTAAATAATTTCATATCTAATATTCTTATTTAATGCTTTTTAATTTTCGTGAAAAACTGAATTCCAGCAAATTTCTGGTTACTGCTGAAGTCTCTCCTCCTAAGGGAACAAGGTTTTCAGTCCCCCTGGAAGATGCTCACCAGCTCAAAGGCATTGCAGACGCTCTAAATGTTACGGACAACCAGTGCTCGATTATGCATATGAGTTCCCTTGCTTTTAGTAAGCTTCTACTTGACGACGGGCACGAACCTATTATGCAGCTCACATGCAGGGACAGGAACAGGATAGGGCTTCAGTCAGATCTTTTGGGAGCGTATGCTTTGGGTATCCGGAATATCTGCTTGATGACAGGGGATTTTCCTTCGTGTGGAGACCATCCCGGTTCAAAGCCAGTATATGACCTCGATTCCGTACAGCTCCTTCAGCTTGTCCGGAAGCTTGAGTCAGGCGTCGATTTTGCAGGAAATATGCTGGACGGAGGGACTTCTTTCTGTACAGGCGCTGTCTCAGGAATAGATCCTGAAAAAATCCTACAACTCATAAAGCTTGAAAAGAAGGCTAAGTGTGGAGCTGATTTTATCCAGACTCAGGCTGTCTATGATGTAGGTATGTTCGAGGAATTTATGGAAGCCATAAGCCACCTTGAGGTACCTGTGATCGCAGGCTTGATCCCTCTCAAGTCCCTTGGAATGGCTGAATACATGAACAAGAATATCTCAGGAATTAATGTGCCTGAGGAAATCATGTTCCGAATGAAAGAAGCTTCCAACCCTATTGAAGAAGGCCTTTCCATAGCTTCCGAGACTATCAAGGAGCTGATGAAACTTTCAAGAGGGATCCATGTTATGCCTATCGGATCTCATAAAAACACTCCCAGACTGCTTTCGATGGCTGGAATTTCAGGAATTAACGGAATACAAAAATAATTTTCTTAAAATGGGAGGTTCTTCTCCTTTTCTTTAAGATTTAAAACTTCCGATTTTGTGTATTTTGTGCCGTTAATTTACTCCTTTTTCTTAAAAGCTTATCTTAAAACCTCTTTTATTCTTAATAATTAATGAGTTTTCAAGATCGTTTTCATACTCAGAAACTCTAGTGAGTAGTGAAAAAAATGATAATAGCTAATGAGTTTGCTCGGAACCTGAAATCTTTTGAGGAATCAAAGCTGAACAGGCTATCTTCGAAAGCTGTTACAGTGAACTGAAACATTCGCTTATAACATCTGCCTGAAAGCAAACCATTGGGAGAAAGTCTTTTCAGGTCCGATTTCTATCTTTCTGGAAGGTTAGTTGAGGCTTTTCAGGTTATATTTCCGGGAAATTTTCCTTATTTTCAGCCTCTTATCCTTGGAAGGAGGTTTTCTGAACTTTCGGATACATTTATTAATACCTTCCGGTATTTTACGGTTTGATTCCGTATCTATTGATTCATGGTCCAGAAGATTAGAGCTAATCATCAGCTTTTAAAGGCAGTAAAACATGAATTCAGAAAACACTTACATTCAGATGTTCGGGATTAAGACCCCTATTATCAAGGAAGGGGACGACATCGTACAGATTCTCGAAACTTCACTGGAGGACGCAGGCCTTGTTCCGGTTGATGGAGATATTTTCGTGCTGGCCGAATCTGCGGTTGGCACGGCGGAAAAAAGAATTGTCAAGCTTGCAAGTATTACTCCCGGAGAAAGGGCCCGGTTTCTTGGGGAAAAATACGGGATCGATCCCAGAGAAATGGAACTAGTGCTTCAGGAATGCGATGAGGTTTTCGGGGGCGTACCCGGAGCTGCCCTTACCATCACAAAAGGTGTTTTGGCTCCCAACGCAGGGATCGATGCATCCAATGCTCCTGAAGGCCATGTAGTCTTGCTGCCAGAAGACCCGCGAAAAAGTTCGGAAAATATTCGGAGCCGGCTTGAGCAGCGTTATTCTTGCAGGCTGGGAGTAATTATCGGAGACAGCAGGACTCAGCCTCTCAGGCTTGGCTGTTCAGGGATTGCGCTTGGAGTTTCAGGGTTCATACCTGTGGAGGACGCTCGGGGAACTTTTGATATATATGAAAAACCCCTTCTTGTTACATATAAGGCTGTAGCAGACAACCTCGTTTCGGCTGCTGAACTCCTTATGGGGGAAGCAGGGGAAAAAGTGCCCTGCGTGCTAATCAGGGGTGCTCCGGTAAGTATGGTAAACGAGTCTCCGGACGTGCCAACAATCTCAATGGAAGGCTGCATGTACTTCGGCAACATAATTAAAGGCCGGAAAGAGGAGAAAGGCACGGGAAAAATGCGTGATTCCTCAACGGGTTAAAGCTTGCTGGGGTTTTCTTTTTTACATGCGTTTATGAGAAGGCACATGAAACTGAGATAAGCATTATATATTTTCGAAGATAATATATACAATAAAGTGAGTCCCGACCCTGTATTTGGCAATTCCGTCTTTGAGGCCTCCTGTCATTCAGGATTGGGGTTTCGACAGCTTTGTCGTACAGGCGTTTATAGGCAGTGTAGGTATGATTTTTCTCTATGCTTTCCGGAATAGAAAATGAGAATAGAGAAAGTCTCAGACGTTTCAAAGTAATATAGGTGATTTTATGAAACCGATGTTATTGGACTTTTCCGCAACATGGTGTGGACCTTGCAGGATGCAAAAACCGATTATTGAAGAGCTCGAAAAGAAGTACGGAGATAAAGTTGAGTTCAAAGTTGTCGATGTGGATGAAAACCAGGAACTTGCCTCCAAATACGGCATACATGCTGTCCCAACATTGATCATTCAGAAAGATGGGGCAGAAGTGAAGCGTTTCATGGGCGTAACCCAGGGAAGCGTATTAATGTCGGAACTGGACAAACTTCTCTAATCGTTTTTTGACAAAGACCACCCGGGGTTCCAGAGGCCCGGGGCTAATCTTTTCCATATTCGTTTTTTGAGCTTTTTCCAGCCCTTAAAGCTTGAAATCTTACCTTTTTAGATCTTTCTCTGCTTCCACGGAATTTTAATTCACTTATATTGAAGTGTTTTGATGCCCGTTTTCTGCTCAATGCTCACTGCTCACTATTTTTTTCAGTAATTTACCCCCACTTAATTTCCTTTAATTAGAGTGGAAAAGTATACTGAGATCAACAACTGAAAAAGTGTGAGAGATCAAGGAATTAAAGGCCAGAATGATTGGATCATAATAATTAAATCAGTTTCCAGAAATAAATTATAGCAGTTAGATTGACAAAAATCGAATCAAAAGAGAAGATCAAGTTGTAAAAATTGGCTTCCATTTGTTTCTTCGTTTCTTCCGGTTGATTAATGAAATCTTTTGGGGATAAAAAATCCAGAATACTATCTAAATAATGTTAGTTCAATGGGATAAATATTTATAGTCAGTATAACCTACTATATCAATGTAAAAACGTACAAAAAAAATTTACAGTGGGAAGAGAAAAACATGAAAATAAGAGTCGTTAGTTCCAGAGAAGAAATCTTTACACTTAACCCTAATGAGCGTGTTGTTCACCTGGCCTTCAGGCCGTCGAACAAGGATATATTTGGACTGGTTGAAACCTGCCCGAAGATTGAAGTAATTCAGTTACCCAAATCTTACATGGCAACGGTTTCAAAGTCCATAGAAATGTTCCTTAAGATGCAGAGAATTGAGCTTATCGAAGGAGATGTCTGGGGCCACAGGAAGGATATAAACGAATATTACACTATTCCGTCCTCAGTGACTGAAAAAATAAAGGAAATGAAAACCGAAGGTAAATCCACTGAGGATATCGAAGCAAAGGTTTCAAGGGAAAGCAAGCTTAACCCTGGAATGGTTGCTTATATCCTGACCAAAGAATCTCCTGCCTAAATTTCTGCAGGATAAAACATGCCTCCAGGCATTTTACTGGAGATTAGACCGTACAGAAAGGTACTATATCTTTCGTGATCTAATCTTCAGCTTAAATCTTATATTTAAGGGAAATGAGAATCTTGAAATTATAATTCAGGTTAATTTTTCAGAATTCATGTAAATTTATCAAGAAGATCCTTTTCTTTCTTCAGGATCAATTAAACTTTCGTTTTTTAGACAGCATCCACCCATTAAACTGTTTACTCTTTCTAAACAACCATCATTAAGATGAAAGCCCGAATTTTTAAGGCATTGATTCAATTTTTATCTGCCTTCTTATATTTATACAATATAGTAATCACGAGTCTACGGGATTTCCCTAACCTTAAATAGCTTAAGTGTGATCTCCTCAAGGATTTGCGTGATTTCTAAAAAACTAATTGATCTTGGTGTGCTGGCGCTCAGGCAGCGTAATTCTCGCGGGACTTTTAAACCGCATATTTCTCTCCGATTCAGGAATGACGGCGGGGATTTACGCACGTTTTCCATTGACACGACCCGCACGCCTGGAAAGCATCCGCAGCCGGATGCCTATCTGATCACCCATGCCCATTCCGACCATCACGGAAAATCGGCTATGCTCTCCCCAAATGCTGTGTGTTCGGATAAAACGGCAACGGCCCTTGAAATCAGGCACGACAAAAAATATGTGGGCAACATATGCGGGGTTGGGGAGGAAATCGAGGTTGAAGGGGTAAAAGTAAAGACCTTTCCTACCGAACATACTGCAGGCGCTACTGCTTTTTATTGGGAAAACGATGTAGGGACAAGGATTCTGGTTACGGGGGACGTCAAAGATGCGAGTAAGCTTCCTTCCTGCGATGTCCTTATTACTGAGGCTAACTATGGGGACCCGGCAGATCCCACCTGTCATTTTACAGATGACCTCGAAGGCATGAAATGTGCCCTTTTTGAACATGAGTCAGTTGCTTTCGGGGCATATGAATTTGGAAAAGCCCAGCGAGCAGTTGAACTCATAAGGGGTTTTGGATATGATGGCGCTATCCGTATGGAAGCACGAACCAGAGCACTTACCCGCAGTATGCTTGAAGATGCCGGGGAACTTACAGGTTTTGATTCCGAAGGAGAGGATGGAGTTTTCGTAGTAGCTCCCTGGGACCTTAACAAACTTCCCTGGAACATTAAAAAGTACGTGCTCAGCTGCCGAATGGATTATACTTACCCGACAATCAGGATAAGCGACCATCTTGATGCCTGCGGGCTTGAAGATATGGTTAGAAAAATTAACCCTGAAGTCACTCTTGTCTATCACCCCGGAGGGGACAGGCCTTCTAAATTTTCAAAACATTTAAATTCAATAGGAATCGATTCGATATCCATAGATCAGATAGGTAATGTTTTAAGCAATGAATTTATTTAAAGCTGTGAAATTCAGTCCTAACATTCAATTCCAATAATTTAATTCCGTTGATCTCGTTCCAGTAATTTGATTCCGTTAATCTCGTTCCAGTAATTTGATTCCGTTAATCTCGTTCCAGTAATTTGATTCCGTTAATCTCGTTCCAGTAATTTAATTCCGTTAATCTCATTCCAGTATTTATTTCAAATAATCTTATTTCAATAATTTGATTCTAATAATTTAAATATAATGATTTAAATCTAATACTCAAACCTTATAATTCAAACTTTCTAATTTAAATCTTGTAATTTAAATTTTATAATTCATACCTCATAATTCAGGTCTAATTTTTAACTGAGATTAGACCCTGACTACGATGACATTCCCGGAATATTAATAATTGCCGTTCAGGAGAGTACACAGGTTGAGTAAGCAAAACCCAAAGTTAAAGTCCAGAAAGGAACCCGTAAATACTACTGAAGTTATTGCAGAAGGTTCCGTAGCGAACGTTGAGCCTCCAGAGAAGAAGAATCTGATTAAAGAAAGGACGCCTGAGGAAAAGCAGAAAGAACATAGAGATGGAATTATAAAGACGATAGTAGCTTCAGTACTCGGAATACTGGCAGGAGTTTTAATCTTCAAACTGTACGGGGCAGGAGAAGATAGGATCTGGTATGCCGTACTGATGATCATTATCGCACTCACGTATTTTATACAGAAGCTTATCTATCCTCAATTCAAGATCGATACCAAGGAATTTAAGGCAAAGGATTGGTTTTACGTGGAGTTTATAATCATTGATTTCTTCCTTGTTACCTGGACCCTGCTCTTGAATTGAATTCCACTTTCCTGAACTGCAAAAAAGGCTTTTCCCAGATCGAAAGCCTTTTTACACGGTCTCTTTTATTATCGGCTTTTACCTGCTCGATTCACCAAACTTATGTATGACTTACCTATTTATTTTATAAACATCTTGAATAACTGATGTTTCATGCCTGTAATAGTCCAACGGTTCATATACCAGAGCAGGCATTTCATAACCGATAACTGCTGTATATGTGCAATATCCTTCAATATGTTAGCCGTTACATTATCATATTGTCCTGCTGTGGTAACCGCTCTCTACTATAGCAAACATTTACATTGTTAAGCGCCGGGTTGCGCTTGTAAATCGCAGCAGCCGCTTCATTTAATTATGACGCTTCATTTAATCAAATATCTGTTAACAAATTAAAGAAAAACGTGATTACGGGGACTAATAATGAGAATAGCTATACTCAATAAAGATAGGTGTCAGCCCAGACGGTGCAGCAAGGAGTGCGAAAAGTACTGCCCCAGGGTCCGGACAGGGGATGAGACAATTGTTTTTGAGGAAGACGGAAAGCCCGTCGTCTCAGAAGAACTCTGCGTGGGCTGTGGGATTTGCGTTAACAAATGCCCTTTTAAAGCCATTATGATCATAGGGCTTCCTGAAGCTCTGCAGGTGCCTACTCACAGGTACGGGCCAAACGGTTTTGCTCTCTTCGGGCTGCCTGTGCCGAGGATAGGAAAAGTGACGGGAATTCTTGGCCCTAACGGGATAGGGAAAAGCACGTCGGTCCAGATACTTTCCGGATCTTTGATCCCTAACTTCGGACAGGGAAAAGGCGATTGGGATACTGCGCTTGAACACTATGCGGGCACTGCGCTTCACGACTACTTCAAGGCTGTAGTGGATGGAAAAGTCCGGGTTTCCCAGAAACCCCAGTATGTAGATCTGATCCCTAAAGCTTTCAAAGGCAAGACTTCCGAACTGCTCGAAAAAACCGACGAGAGGGGAATTCTGGATGAGCTTGTCGATTACCTTGACTTGAAAAGCGTAATTGACAGAAAAATCTCGGAATTGAGTGGTGGAGAGCTGCAGCGCGTGGCAATTGCTGCATGTGCGTCAAAGGATGCCCAGTTCTACTTCTTTGACGAAATCAGCCCTTACCTTGACATCTATCAGAGGATCAATGTTGCCCGCCTGATCCAGAAGATCTCAAAGGACAGGGCTGTGCTCGTGGTCGAGCATGATCTTGCAATTCTGGATATGCTTACAGACGTAATTCATATTGCCTACGGAGAACCTGCCGGCTTTGGTGTGATTACTCTCCCGAAAAGCGTACGTGTGGGAATTAACCAGTACCTTAAAGGCTACCTCCCTGAAGAAAATATAAGGATCCGGCCTGAGGCCATTAAGTTTGAGATCCATCCCCCAAGAGAAGCCTCACAGATTAAGTCCATGGTTACCTTCAATGGCTTTTCAAAGAAATTCGGGGATGGTTTCTCTCTGAAAGCCACAGGCGGCAGCCTTCGGGAAGGTGAGGTGCTTGGGATAGTGGGCCCTAATGGAATAGGAAAGTCAACCTTCGTAAAAGTCCTTGCCGGGGAAATAAAACCTGATGACGGAAATCCCGGGATAGAAGTAAAAATCTCTTACAAGCCTCAGTACATTAAAGCTGATATACCTTTGACCGTGCAGGATTTCCTGCGCGGCATCTCAAAACGGTTCGGGACCAGCTATTATGAGGTTGAGATTTCAAACCCCCTCCAGCTTGAAAAGATTTATGACAGCCTGCTTAGTGATCTGAGCGGCGGAGAACTGCAGAGAGTTGCTATTGCAGCCTGCCTGTCTCATGAAGCCGACCTCTATATTCTGGACGAGCCGAGCGCCCACCTTGATGTAGAACAGCGTTCTATGGTCACAAAGGTTCTGAACCGGTTTGCCGAGAATAACCAGAAGACAGCCCTGGTCGTTGACCATGACATCTATATGATCGATATGTTGAGTCAACGCCTTATGGTTTTTGAAGGCACGCCTTCGGTATACGGTGAAGCACACGGCCCGTTCAGCATGGAAACCGGTATGAACAAATTCCTTAAAAACCTGGGCATAACTTTCCGCAGGGATGAAGAGACAAGGCGTCCGCGTGTCAATAACCTCGGCTCAAGGCTTGACCGGGAACAGAAGGAAAGCGGAAATTATTATTATTCGGCAAACAGTTGAGTGTTTTTCTAAAAATCTCAAAAATCGGGGTTCCCTCACACAGGGAACTCAGACTTTTGCAGTATGGTAATTTCCGGCATTAGCTTGAGATTTCAAAATAGATTTTTATCTAATGTGTGAGTTGCTGGTTTTCAATGAAGATACAAAGTCTCGATCTGCCCGACGAAGTAAAACGTTTTTATCTTGATTCCGGGATTCTGGAACTTTATCCCCCTCAGGCGGAAGCAGTGGAAAAAGGACTGCTTGAAGGAAAAAACCTGCTTGCTGCAATTCCAACTGCCTCAGGGAAGACTCTCCTTGCCGAGTTTGCGATGTTGAAATCTATTCAGGCAGGAGGAAAGGCGCTCTATATCGTACCTCTCAGGGCTCTTGCTTCTGAAAAGTTCAGGCGGTTTCAGGAATTTTCGGAACTTGGAATAAGGGTCGGGATTTCCACAGGGGATTATGACCTGCGGGACGAGGGGCTCGGGGTAAATGACATTATCGTTGCCACATCGGAAAAGACCGATTCTCTGCTCAGGAACGAAACTGCCTGGATGCAGAAAATCTCGGTTGTTGTAGCAGATGAGGTGCACCTTATCGATTCTGCGAACAGGGGGCCTACGCTTGAGGTCACCCTTACAAAACTTCGGAAAATAAATCCATCCTGCCAGATCCTGGCGCTGTCTGCAACAGTGGGGAATGCCGATGAACTTGCAGCCTGGCTGGAAGCCGAACTTGTAGTAAGCGAATGGAGGCCGACCGAACTTCTCGAAGGGGTACTGTTTAATGGGATTTTCTATTGCAGGGATAAGGAAAAACTTATTGAACAACCCACAAAAGACGAATCCATAAACCTCGCGCTGGATACCATCAGGGAAGGCGGGCAGTGCCTGGTTTTTGAAAGCAGCAGGAAAAACTGCATGGCTTTTGCAAAGAAGGCAGCTTCAGCGGTTAAAAAGACCCTCTCAGCAGAAGACAGTGAAGCCCTGGCCTGGATCGCAGATGAGATTCTCGAAAATAGTGAAACCGATACTTCAACGACCCTCGCAGCCTGCATCCGTTCAGGGACTGCTTTTCATCATGCAGGCCTTACCACGCCTCTAAGGGAACTTGTGGAGGGTGGCTTCAGGGAAGGAAAAATCAGGCTGATTTCAAGCACTCCTACCCTTGCAGCCGGGCTCAACCTGCCTGCCAGGCGCGTAATTATCAGAAGTTACCGGCGCTATTCTTCTGAAAGCGGGATGCAACCTATTCCCGTACTCGAGTACAAGCAGATGGCAGGAAGGGCAGGAAGGCCAAGGCTTGACCCGTATGGAGAAGCTGTGCTTCTTGCAAAATCGTATGAGGAATTTGTTTTCCTGTTTAAGAAATATATCGAGGCAGATGCCGAAGATATTTGGTCCAAGCTCGGAACCGAAAATGCCCTCAGGACTCATGTGCTTTCTACAATTTCCAACGGCTTTGCGCGGACAAAGGAAGAACTCATGGATTTTCTTGAGGCAACATTTTTCGCTTTTCAGTATTCGAACTTCGGGCTTTCGACGGTTGTGGAAGAATGCCTTACCTTTTTGCAGCAGGAAGAGATGCTTGAGAGCACAGATGCTCTTGTTCCTACAAATTTCGGGAAACTTGTCTCACGGCTGTATATAGACCCTCTTTCTGCCGCCCGGATTGCAAAGGGCCTGAGAGAAGCAGAAAACTTGACTGAGCTTACCCTGCTGCATCTGGTCTGCAGTACGCCTGATATGCGCCTGCTGTACATGCGGAACCAGGACTATCAGGAGATCAACGATTATGTAATGGCTCACGCCAACGAGTTCGTAAAGGTCCCGAGTCCCTTTGATATTACTGAATATGAATGGTTCCTGGGAGAAGTCAAGACTTCTCTTCTCCTTGTTGACTGGGTCCGTGAAAAATCTGAAAATGAGATTTGCTTGAAGTTTGGCATAGGGGAAGGCGACATTCGTGCAATTGCGGATATTGCGGAATGGATTATGCATGTGGCTACCCAGCTTGCCAGGCTCCTTGACTTCAAAGGGGCAAGAGAAGCTGCAGAACTTGAAAAGCGGATCCATTACGGAGCAGGCCCGGAATTAGTGGATTTGCTTGATATCAGAAGCATTGGGCGCGTGAGAGCAAGGAGACTTTACGAAACAGGCTTCAGGTCAACGGCAGACCTTGCAGGGGCTGATCCGGAAAAAGTGGCTGCTCTTTTGGGGCCGAAGGTTGCGGAAAGGATCTTTAAGCAGATAAGAACAAGAGGGGAAGTCCCTGAAATTGAGGAGCCTGAAACTCCTGGAAAAAGCTCTTCTTCAGGGCAAAGGACAATCAATGATTATTAATTCTACCTGCCTTATTTTTTATTTTTTAACATTTTAATTTTTTTCTTGCGTTTTTAGTTTTTTATTAACGGGCTTGATAAGGGATAAAATATTAAATGAGGGCAGGGATTTTAATGGGACTGAATTATCAGGTATCAGTTTACATAAGATTTTCAGATTTCAATTTGAGCTTTCAATTCGTATCAAGTTTTATCAGGTTCTTTCAGAGATGATAATCATGTTATTCAAAAAGTTGTCTGATGTTTCGGAAGTTGAAATGCAGAAAATGTTTTCCCGGGGGTCCGGACTTGAAGATGTATCAAAAACCGTTTCAGCCGTACTTTCGGATGTGCGTATGAAAGGAGATGCAGCAGTCAGGGAATATACAGCTAAATTTGATAAAGTTGAACTTGCAGATTTTGAAGTAAGTGAGGAGGAGTTTGAGAAGGCTTTTTCCTGCATCACCCCTGAACTTCTGGGCCACCTTAAATCCGCAGCTGCGAACATCCGGGCTTTCCATGAAGCTCAACTTCCCGAGGCTACTTGGTTTATGGAACTTAAACCCGGGATTGTGCTGGGTCAGAAGGCAACACCTCTGGAAAGTGTGGGCGCCTATGCTCCGGGAGGTCGGGCTTCCTATCCTTCAACCGTGCTAATGACTGTAATCCCTGCCAGGGTTGCAGGAGTAGAAAAGGTTATAGTGTGCACACCTCCGAGGGCTGATGGTTCTGTGCATCCGCTGACGCTTATTGCCGCAAAGGTTGCAGGAGCGGATAAAGTCTTCAAGGTTGGCGGCGTGCAGGCAATAGGGGCAATGGCTTATGGCACTGAAACTGTCCAGAAAGTGGACAAAATCGTAGGTCCGGGAAATGTTTTTGTCACGTCTGCCAAAATGCAAATCAGGAACGTTGCAGAGATCGACTTTCCGGCAGGCCCCAGTGAAGTACTTATTATCGCAGACGAATCGGCAGATGCTGTTATGGCTGCTTCGGATATTATAGCTCAGGCAGAGCATGACCCAAGTTCAGTTTCAATACTTGTCACAACCTCAGATGCGCTTGCAGAAGCTGTAAAAAGAGAAGTGCTTGTTCAGGCTGAACAGGCTGCAAGAAACAGTATTGTAAAGGCAGCTCTTGAAAATGCCGCAATTCTTACCGCAGATTCCCTCGAACAGTGTATTGGCTTCAGCAATAAATTTGCTCCCGAACACCTTGAGATTATGGTATCAAATTCAGATTTCGTACTTGACAGAATAAAAAACGCAGGGTCGATTTTTATAGGGAACTATGCTCCGGTGCCTGTCGGGGATTACGCTTCAGGGACAAATCATGTGCTTCCTACTGCCGGATATGCGAAAGTTTATTCAGGTCTAAATATAAACCACTTTCTTAAATACTCAAGTATCCAGAAAATCAGCAAGAGTGGGCTTGAAAGTTTGAAAGAAACTATTATCGCATTAGCCGAGGAAGAGGGTCTACAGGCCCATGCTGATGCTATTAGGACTCGTTTCGGGTATAAACCCTCTAAATAATATTCCGGCTAATCGATATGTATTTAAAATGTAAATGCGTAAACAAAATTCGAGATTTAAATAAATAAAAATTTGATTCTAAATATATGAGTGGGGTTAGTATGAAAATCAGAGTAGTTAGTTCACGGGAGGAAATTCCTACCCTAAATCCGAACGAGAAGGTTATCCACCTTGCTTTCAGACCGTCTAATAGGGATGTATTCATGCTTGCGGAAACATGCCCGAAGATTGAAGCAATACAGCTTCCTAAATCTTACAGAAGGACTGTTTCTAAGTCAATTGAAATGTTCCTGGAGATGCAGAAGATAAATCTTCTGGAAGGAGATGTCTGGGGCCACAGGAAGGATATAAACGAATACTATAATGTTTCCCAGAATGTAATGGAAAAGATTCAGGAATTAAAAGCCGATCGTTTTACCAATGAGGTTATTGCCGAAAAGCTTTCGAGAGAAAGCAAGTTGAATTCGGACATGATCCTCTACATCCTGAGCAAGAAAATCGTAGACTGACCGGTTGCTAATTTTGTCATTTTTCCGAGAAAATCCTGCTTTCAGGCTGTATCCCGTGAAAAGTGGCAGAAGTATAGATGTTTCTTTAAAGAAGGATCAAAAATCTTTTCATAAATTTCTGATCCTTCTCTTCAGGATGGAATTCCGGGTTGGAACTTCCATCCGATATTTGGTTTTTTTCTATTTCTCTGAGCTTGTTAACTCCGGCTTTTGTTAGTTTTCAAAGAAAGAGCTCTTATTTTATGAGAGAATTCCGTTACATTCTCAGATAGCCAGACTCCGGTACTATACCTAATTTCATTGAAAGTCATACCCTCTTTTAGGAGAATCTCTATATTTATTCTCAAATATTTATTATTTTAGTAGAAATTAATTTACAAAATCCAAGGACATGGAATTCCTTATGTCTTTATCTTAATATTTGCCTCTATTTTTCCGTAAGTCTTTTTTCAAACATTCTCTACTAAATAGGACGAAGGGGGATGATTATACACAGAAAAATATTTAAATAAAGTCGTATAATTTATTTTATTGATTCTTTAATTTATTCTAGGGTCTGGGGATTTGTATGAAGATAAGAGTTGTCAGTTCAAGAAATGAAATTCTCTCGCTGAATCCAAATGAAAAGGTTGTTCACTTGTCGTTTCGGCCTTCAAATAAAGATATCTTCCTGCTTGTTGAGACCTGTCCGAAGCTGGAAATAATTCAGGTACCCAAATCATACAAAAAGACGGTTTCGAGAGCTATAGAAATGTTTCTGGAAATGCAAAAAGTGCAGCTGCTCGAAGGGGATGTATGGGGACACAGGAAAGATATTAACGAGTACTATGTTTTCCCTCAGTCCTTAATGATGAAAATAAGAAGCCTGAAAGCTGAAGGAATTCCCGGGGAAAACATTGCGGAAAAAGTATCAAGGGAACACCAGCTTAACCCGAAAATGGTCACTTACATTCTTAATAGAAAGCAGTTAGAACCAGATTAAGTTTTAATAAAAACCTTCTTCCGATGTAGCAATGCCAGGGGACTTGTAAAAGCCTTAAATATTAGGATGCCTTAAAGCATCCTGTTTTAATTCAATTTTTCATATTTTATTCGACTTTTTCCGGTTGTTTCAGACAAGTTCCTTGTTGAAATATTTATCATAGGAACTCATGTCAAAATGCCCGTGCCCGCTCAGGTTAAAGAGGATTGTTTTTTCTTCTCCTGTCTGCTTGCATTTGAGGGCTTCGTCGATTGCGCAACGGATAGCATGGGAAGATTCAGGGGCAGGAATCACGCCTTCAGTGCGCGCAAACTGCACAGCCGCATCAAATACCGGGTACTGGTCATATGAAACAGCTTCAATAAGCCCTTCAGCGCAGAGTTTACTGATTATTGGAGAGTCTCCATGGTAGCGAAGCCCGCCAGCATGGATGGCAGGAGGTACATGCTTGTGGCCCAGAGTATACATTTTTAGAAGCGGGGTCATTTCAGCTGTGTCTCCGAAGTCGTACCTGTATTCCCCTTCTGTCAGGGTCGGACAGGCCGAAGGCTCGACTGCTATTATTCTTGCATTGTGCATTCCCTTAATTCTGTCTTTTATGAATTCAAGGGCTATTCCCGCAAGGTTGCTTCCTCCTCCGCAGCATCCTATGACTATATCAGGGTAGGTTTCAACCTGTTCAAGCTGCTTTTTGCTTTCAGCCCCGATTACGGTTTGGTGGAGCACAACATGATTGAGCACGCTTCCGAGAGAGTATTTCGTGTTATCATGAGCTACTGCATCCTCTACAGCTTCACTGATCGCTATCCCCAAACTTCCTGGGGTTTCCGGCTGCTCCTTGAGGATTTTTCTCCCGAATTCCGTATCCGGGCTAGGGGAAGGCACGACATTCCCTCCCCAAATTGTCATTAGAGACTTCCGATAGGGTTTCTGGTAATAGCTGGAACGTACCATATAGACTTTACACTGGATATCGAAGTAGTTGCAGGCAAGAGACAATGCACTTCCCCACTGCCCTGCGCCGGTTTCGGTTGTTATTCTCTCGGTTCCCTCTTTCATATTATAGTAAGCCTGGGCAATTGAGGTATTTGTCTTATGGCTGCCTGCAGGGCTTACACCTTCATGTTTGTAGTATATCTTTGCTGGAGTTTTGAGAAACTTTTCCAACCTGTGAGCCCTGTAAAGGGGACTGGGCCTCCAGAGCCTATATATCTCGAGTACCTCTTCAGGGATGTCGATATATCTCTCATTGCTCATCTCCTGCTTGATGATGGCTTTTGGAAAAATTGGCTCAAGAGCATCTGGGCTTATAGGCTCCCAGGTCCTGGGATCAAGAGGCGGGTCAATAGGAGAAGATAAGTCTGAAAGGACATTATACCACTGCTTAGGCATTTCGTTTTCGTCAAGGATGATCTTGGTCTGTTCCATAGCTTTTCTCCAGAATGTTGTGTATGCACAAAATCGTACCTCGATGTATTTAAGTGTTACTTACTTATATTTCCGGCTCTTGCATCTCATTTATGTACTTTAGTAAGAGGAAATTTGTCTGGAGGAAAACCACTGGAAAAGAGGGTGAGAAAAAGAAAACGATTCATTGATCAGCGGTTAAGGAATTTTCTTTCCTGTATGCTGTCGATTTTGGAGCAAAAAGTAGTCCCAAATTTCTAGCACTAAAGCTAAAATCGAGACCTTGTTCCAACATCACACCAATGAACGATTTGGATAAATGCTGTAGGAACAGGGCAATTTATCATGATTCCTTACTTAGGAAAGGCAAAAATATAATTTAAAGTATTTCTGTTCCCTATATTATCTTTGATGGTTATTTATAGAAAAGAAATTAGAGTCATTCCCAGAGTAAAAACTTGAAGTTATTTTTCAACCATCCATAAATAAATGAAAAAAAGTCTCTTCGATGTCTATTTTATAACTAAACAATAATTTTCAACCCACACGAAACAGCGAAGAGCCAAAAAAGAAGTTACGCTTTTTAGGAGGGGATCCCGATGTAAATTTTATGAAGTTCCTCGGCGGCATCCTCAGCGCTATTGTATTTTTTGTCTGGAAGCATGCCAAGTTCCCTCAGTATGTCCGGGATTGCTCCACTCTTCCTTGCTTGCTCAATAATGTCGTTCCTTTTTACAGGAAAATCTATATTTTTGAATATCTCCTGAGTTTTCATAGGAAGTTCTGTAATAAATCCACCTTTACTCTCAGTTTCCATGATATTCCCTCTTTACTTTTGTTTAGTCTCTTTAAACTCCTTGGTGACATCTGCAGCGTTTTATACTCCTTTTCCAGAGATAATTTTATATTCCGCAGAATGTGTCGTCTCTAGCGTTATTATCCTTAGCGCTTCACAACATCTTCCTTCTTTGCAGGAAAATCGATACTTTTTTAAGCTTTCTGAAGGAAGCCAAAATTTTTTGTTAGTATTATCAATGATGATTTACTATTTAAATGTTAACATGTTTATATATAAATATGTTAAAAATTAACACGTTTTTGTAATTTAGTATCAATATATAATATATATTAGTAATATATTATGGTAAAATTAACAAAAAAGAAATCTAATTATAAAAATATATGTACATAAAAATAAGGATAGAAATTAAAGACTAATTCATAGGTCATCGGTTAAGTAATTTGATACGTCATTCATTACTGTTTTTTCCTTTCTCGAGAAGGGAAGTGAGTTATTGAAAACCATAACCAAAAGAATCGATCTACGTTTTCCTTAAATGTGAGGGAAGATACCCGCTTTTTCGGAATTGATCAATAACTCACGGATACAACTGAAAACCGATTTATTCCTTAACCGATGACTCGTGGAAAACGACCAGAATCGAAAACTCAATTCTAAAAATAATCACGGAGATGCCTTACAGGAAATTATATCGTTTTAGATTTTTACTGTAACTTTTCTGCGAGTTCCACAGCAAGCTTTGCTACTTCAATAGCATTTGTACCAAGCAGGCGTATCATGGGCTCTTTTCCTGTGCCTCCTCTATCATAGATGACTTTCGGGACGCTTCCGTATTTTTTGATTGCTTCGGCTGTGCCCCAGTCCATGGTACTGGCATTTTCCGGTTCTTCAGCCCTGTCAAAAGAGGAAATTCCAAGCTTCATTTCCCTGCAGGCTGCAAGGACCTTTTCGGAATATTTTACGTTAATTGCTGCCCTTATTTCAGGATTCTGGCGAAGGGCAGAGAGAATTATACTTGATACATGCTTGCTGGCTCCAAACTCCACACAGCCTACAGGAACTGCCCGAATTCTATATTTCACTATTCTACCTTCCACTGCCGCAACTTCCTCATAGCTCTTTGCGCCTGGAATTGCCATCCCTATATTACAGCCCACTTCAGGAATAAGTTTTGAAAAATCAGGACTTTCCTCAATCAGTAAAACTGCATCTTTTAAATTTCTTAATACGAGGTAGCGCTCTTTTTTTTCCAGAGTCGCCCCCAGTGGGTTTACAGGATTTACTCCCCTGCCTGCAGGCAGGCTTTTCAGGATTGCCTCTACTACAAATTTCTTTGATTCTCTTGCGGCTACTTCCATGCTTTTGCCGCAGGCGAGAAAGGCAGTCATTGCCGCAGAATAAGTACATCCCGAACCATGAGTTCCTCCTTTGACAAAAGTTCCCGGGATACGGGTAAAGGTATCAGAAACAGCTTCATAAAGCAGGTCAGTGGCATCCAGGTGTCCTCCTGTAACAATGACAGTTTCGACACCTAGACCCGCTATTTTCCTGGCTGCAATTTTTGCGTCCTTAGGAGTTTTTACTTCTATGCCGGCAAGTACACCTGCTTCTGACGCGTTGGGGGTAATAACCTTGCAGAAAGGCAACAGTTCTTCGATAAGGACAGAGATAGCTTCTTTTCGCAGCAGGTCCCCTCCTGCTTCAGCAGCCATTACAGGGTCTATCACAAGGGAAAGCCCATGTTTCCTGACATCTTTTGCAACTTCCCTTACGATTTCTGATGAGGCAAGCATGCCTGTTTTTGCCCATTTTACATCCATATCGGCACAGACTGCTTCTATCTGACTGGCGACAGCTGCAGGAGTAAGGTCAAAAGCCTCCAGGACTCCAGTAGTATTCTGGGCAGTAATCGATGTAATGGCGCATGTTCCATGCACTCCCAGGGCAGCAAAAGTCTTCAAATCAGCAGCAATTCCGGCTCCTCCTCCTGAATCAGAACCTGCAATAGTCATAACAATCGGGATTTTCACTGTTAAGGGCTTTTCTGTCATGTATTCCTCTCTTTTATTTGTTCGTTTTCCGATTTTCTTTAATTTTTTCTTCTGCCAATAAGGTCAACCAATTTAACACTGTGCCTTCTGAGAATGTTTTGTAATGTTTTAGTGAAGTTATTTGTAAAAATCTCTTCAGCAGCTCTGAAGAAATCTATTCGTAGAAATATTTTATGAATACCTCTGCGGTGAAAGTGTTTGAATGATATTGTATTTTTTCCTGAAGGATTATTCTTTAAGAGAATCCTTTATTAATTTACGAGAGGTTTTTATATGAAAACTTAAAAAATGATATATTGCTTCGATACATTTATATATTGTATTTGCGACTTTGATGCAATTAATCAAACATTTAAGCGCGGCGATCAGTTTAAATCTTGATTAACTATTTATATTGATATAGATAATGACTTGATTTATAATGTTTTAAGGGGATTGTAAGGATGGCAAACCGACCTCTGGATATTTTGAACAACGCACTGGAAACACCTGTAATCGTTAGATTGAAAGGCGCACGCGAGTTTAGAGGCGAGCTGAAAGGATACGATATTCACATGAACCTCGTGCTTGACAATGCTGAAGAGCTAAGAGAAGGAGAAGTCGTAAGCAAATTCAGCAGTGTCGTTATTCGCGGTGACAACGTGGTATACGTATCTCCGTAATCTATATCAAGCACTTCATCTATTATCGTTAAACCTCGGTGAGCAACACGACTTATTGTGACTGGCCGCAGAGAATGATTTCAGAAAAACAAAATCACTTCAGATTATCGAATATTGCTCTAATAAATTGATTTTTATCAGGAGATTTAGGAATGAGTAAAGGTACGGCATCAATGGGAAAAAGGCAGAAACGCACGCACGCCAAATGCAGACGCTGCGGGAGTGTTTCTTTAAACATTCATACAAAAGAATGTACATCTTGTGGATTTGGAAAAACATCTCGCATGAGAACTTACAAGTGGCAGGCAAAGTGCAAGTATTAAACCTGTTTGTTCCACTTTCTCTATTTTTTACCTGCACCGGAGGTTAAAATTGAAAGAAGAATGCGGCGTTGCAGGCATAATTCTTCCCGACGACAGGCCTCAATCCAATACTGTCGCATTCAAGCTATATTACGCCCTGTATGCCCTCCAGCACAGAGGACAAGAGTCCACTGGCATAATGGTACATGACGGCACTTCTCCTCGTTCTATAAAAGGCATGGGGCTTGTGCCTGACGTGTACAATAAGGATTCTCTGGGACGCCTGATCGGGAATGTAGGAGTAGGGCATGTCCGCTACTCGACTACTGGAGGATCAAAATTAGAGAACTGCCAGCCCTTTATCCTGAACTTCAAGGGAGGGACAGTTACAATTGCCCATAATGGGAACCTGGTTAATGCTAAAGCACTCAAGGATAAGCTTGAGTGTGAAGGGCGTATTTTTATCAGCGATTCCGATACCGAGGTTATTGGTCACCTTCTCGTAAAAGAGCTGATAAAACACGACCCTATAGAATCAATCAGTAATGTGATGCGCAAGCTTGTCGGCTCCTATTCTCTGGTTATTCATATAGATGGCACTCTGTACGCTGTCAGGGATCCTTTTGGCTTTAAGCCGCTCTGCTTCGGGAAAGTCGATGGCGGATATGCAGTTGTTTCGGAAAGTGTAGCCCTGGATACTCTGAACGGCACTCTCATCAGGGACGTGCGGCCAGGAGAGGTAATGGTCTTTAGTGGCAGTGGCTTCGAGAGTTACCAGATAGGAAACGAGCCTCATCCTGCACATTGTGTCTTTGAGTTCATTTACTTCGCAAGGCCCGATTCTGTCATTGACGGAAAACTGGTCTATAAAGTGAGGGAAAATATCGGAAGGGAACTCGCCAGGGAGCATCATGTCGAAGCCGATATTATTTCTCCTGTTCCTGACTCAGGGATTACCTCAGCAATCGGCTATGCGCGGGAATCAGAGATTAAATACCTGGAAGGCCTGATGAAGAACCGCTACATAGGACGCACGTTTATCCTGCCTGGTCAAGAGCTGCGTGAAACCGCAGTAAGACTCAAAATGAACACAATCCAGGAAAATGTCAAAGGCAAACGTGTAGTCCTGGTTGACGACAGCATTGTTCGGGGTACAACCTCAAGGCGAATTATAGATATGGTTAGACGGGCAGGCGCGTCAGAAATCCATGCAATGGTCGGAAGTCCTGCAATTATTGCTCCCTGTTACCTGGGTATCGATATGGGCACCCGGCAGGAACTTATCGCTTCGTACAAGACCATAAAAGAGGTAGAAAGCCTCATTAACGCCGATTCCCTCGGATACCTGAGTATTGAAGGACTCATGCGGGCCATGGAGTGCGATAAAAACGACATGTGCATTGGCTGCCTCACAGGTGAGTATCCTGTAGAAATCCCGGGAGAAAACTGTAGAAAGAAACAGACCCACCTGGATGACTTTAATAACCCGGAAAGTTCCTGAATGTGCTTTTTTCAGGCAACCTGCAAGGGACTTTCTTTAGTTTTCTTTTTAAATTCTTTTATGGTTTTTTCTTAATCTCATTGAGCCCTTAAAAGAGTAATATTTACTGTCCTGATTCTCGGTCCATCCATTTCTGCAAAAAAGATTCTCTGCCAGGTCCCAAGCTCAAGCTTCCCTTCCGAAATAGGCAGGGCCTCGCTTGCTCCGAGCAGTACTGCCCTGAGATGAGAATCCGCATTATTGTCTATTCGGTCATGCATGTATCCCGCATCCTTCGGCACGATTTTCATTAAAAGAGCTAGAATATCTTCTTTTAGCCCAGTCTCGTTTTCGTTTATTATGATGCCTGCGGTGGTATGCCTTGTGCTGATTATGCATATTCCTTCAGATACTTCGCTTTTAATTATTTCTTCTTCAACCTCTGAAGTGATATCTATCAGCTCAATATGTTTTGAGGTCTCAATTTTGAGTTTCAAAGTTTCTTCCTCTAAATCTTCCCAGGTTATATTATCCGGTATTTGTCTGTATGTTTTTTTTGTATGTTTTTTTTGTATGTTTTTTTTGTATGTTTTTTTGTATGTTTTTTTTGTATGTTTTTTTTGTATGTTTTTTTTGTATGTTTTTTTTGTATGTTTTTTTTGTATGTTTTTTTTGTATGTTTTTTTGTATGTTTTATCCGTATTATACAGGTTCTTACCTGTACGTAATAAATAGTTATTTAAAAAAAGGAAAAAAATTGCTATTTTCGAATCTGAAAAGGATTAACATGAAAAGATATAAAGAAAAAAAATAAAAGTAATTGCATACAATATTCAGATTGCAGATAAAGAACTGGATTGATATTGCCCAGCTCTCTCCCCGATCCGATCTCTATTTTTCTTACCTGTTCCGGGTAAGTTTTATTTTTAGAATTTTTCGTTTCTTAATAAAACCTGCAGTTTCTATTTTTCAGACTTGTGCTTCCTGTATGGAAAGCATTGTAGAAAGTTCAAGATTTTTATTTTTGAGGGCAGGACGAACTTGCGGTCTTTTAACAGGAATCCGTGTAAAACTGGTTCCATGGGCTTTTGTGGGGTTATTTCCTTCATTCTAGCTACCTTTTTTTGATTTGATATACTGAGTTTAGTCAGCCGGCTTAAGGTAGCTTATTTCCTAATTAATTTATTTAAACTTATCGTTTTCTTGCTCTTTCAGAATCACGGATTTTTGAGGATATTTAAAGGGCAGGTCTCGGGTTAACAGCGTCTGGTTTTCGGTTTCCTGTGGAATTAAGTCCTTTTAAGATTTCATTAAGGGAAAAGAGGAATTCGTCTCTAAGCCTTTCGGTCAGTCGCTCCGGATCAATACTTCTGAAATAGGCAGGAGTTCCTCCTCTTATCTCGACATATCCTTTTTTTGCCATCCTCTCCAGAACAGAATAAATCTTTGGTCTCGGAACAAGGGTAAATTCGTGTATTTCCCTTGCTGTGGCTTCATTCAAACTGAGGAGTCCAACATAAATTTTTGCCTCATTTTCCGTGAACCCCAGCTTCTTGAGTTTATCTATGAGTTCGGTGTCCATTGAAGGCCTCCGGCTATTCTCTTTGTTATTTTCCGTTCAGGCGGTCTCATCAAGCTTCTTCAACGTTGCAAACATTGTTTTCAGGCTCTCCTGATATGCAACAATGTCCTCTTCATCCAGCTTTTGGAGGATCTCTGAAGCATTTTTCTCGATTTCCCCCATGAACCATTCCCTGTAATCTTTCCCTTTTTCGGTAAGAGAAATCAGGGTTTTTCTCCGGTCAGCTGGATCTCCCTTTCTGCAGACAAGCCCCTCTCTTTCAAGGGCATCGATCATGGTTGTGAGGCTTCCCTTCTGAAGGTCAATACATTTTCCCAGGGTTGTAGGCATGATATTATCTACTGCTCCGATAATCATAATGGCTTTATTCTGGTTTTTATTCAGGTTATATTGGCTATTCCTGAGTTGGTGAAAAATCTTGGCAAAGTTCTTATGAAAAAGATGAATCATTTCGAACTGGAGTTTTACTGTCTCTTTTATTCTTTCTTCTTTCATTGGTTATCACAGTCAGGTTTTTTCCGAATTCGAAAGATAAACTGGGCGGTCTTTCCATAGATTTTAAAGTCCAAATTTAAAATGCGGAGTTTTGAACCTTATTTATTTTCTCCTTATCTTCCGAACCTAAATTGTTTATTATATTACTATCCATTTATCGAATTGTTTGATTTCTTACTAAATTGCCCAAATTCTATTTATATTTTATGATCAAAGGTTCAACACTGTTAATAAAATTAGCAGTCGTTCTCACTTTTATTCGTATTCACCATACTTCTAAGGTACATCTGAAACCATACAAAGGTAATTATCGACCCTATGAATGTATCTGCAACAGGCCCCATCAGATTCCAAGAAGTCCCCAATCGAATTAGAAAGCAAAGTGTAAGTAAAAGGGGAGCCATCACCGAACTTCGCAAACGAGAGGCAATAAGGGGCTTGTGCCTTTTCCTGCTCTCTGGAAGAAAGAAACAGAGCATCCCGAAAGCAACTGCAGGATAGAGTACTATCATTATTTTAATGAACCTTATCAGCTCAGAGGTTTATGGGCAACACTCTGGGCCCTGTAAAAAGGCATCAATATCCGGTGCAAAAGTATAATACAGTGGCAGCAATTACGGCTTCTGCCAGAAAGCCTCTTTCGATCCCATAAAGTATGTCTGAAAGGAAGTATGTCTGAAGGATATGTCTGAAAAAATTCTGAAAAAAATCATTTTATGAATAAGCTACCCCTAAAATCTCTTAATTATTAATCATTAACATTTTTATTTCCATCACAAGATTAATATATGTAAATCAGATTGATAGCAGATCAATATTGATTTTTATGTATAAAGGGTCAACATCTTGATATGTGAAAAAGTATTTCTCAGAATCATATATTATTAAAAGACGCTTGCTATTGTGGTTAATAGAACAAAAACCAAAATTATAAAATAGGGACGGAAGTTTTATGAAAACAGGAAATTCTGAATTCGAAGTTCAGTAGAATTCCATTTTCCTTTTCACCCTTTTCGGGTAGAAAAAATCAGAATTTATCGTAGGTGGTTTAAATACCTAAAACTTTTAATCTCAAATAGTGTTTTCAAATCTTATTTTTGCCCAAGAATTCTCGGAATAAAAAGGAGATAGGTTATGTTTTACAAATCCGATTTAAGGGGAGTAGTAAACTCTATGGGTCTTGTCTTTGGAGATATCGGAACAAGTCCCATCTATACTCTTACAGTAATATTTCTTCTTACAAGACCTACAGAGGACCATATATTAGGAGTTTTATCTCTAATCATCTGGACACTCATCATACTTGTGAGTATGGAATATGCCTGGCTTGCTATGAGTCTGGGAAAAAAAGGAGAAGGAGGAACTATAGTCTTAAAAGAAATCCTCCTTCCACTGCTGAAATCAGGGAGAAATGTATCTTTAATTACGATATTAGCCTATATAGGAACTTCGTTCCTTATTGGAGACGGAGTAATTACGCCTGCAATAAGCATACTGAGTGCTGTTGAGGGAATACGCATTATTTCCGGACTTGAAAATACAGGACAGGGCACTCTAATGTTAATTGCCAGTATAATTGCAATAGGCCTTTTTTCACTCCAGAAAAAAGGATCTGACAAAATTGCATGGGCATTTGGACCAATAATGGTTGTCTGGTTTTTGGCTCTTTCGATTTCAGGCATCGCCTCAATATTTTATACACCAGGCGTATTAAAGGCTATAAATCCGTATTATGCTATTGACTTCCTTTCAAGTAATGGACTCGTAGGCTTTTTTGTATTATCTGAAGTTACTCTGTGTTGTACCGGTGGAGAAGCATTGTACGCTGATATGGGCCATCTGGGGAGAGAGCCTATATTAAAAGCCTGGCGATTGATCTTTTTTGCATTAGTCTTTAATTATCTTGGGCAAGGAGCATTCCTTATTAGAAATCCGGCTTCGAAAAATATTTTATTTGAGATGATAAATCATCAGGCCCAGATCTTATATGTTCCATTTCTTATCCTGAGCATCATAGCTACGATTATCGCCTCTCAGGCTATGATTAGCGGCGTGTTTTCAATAGTTTATCAGGGAATTACGACCCGAATAATACCAATGTTAAAAATTGATTATACATCCGGAGAATTAAAGTCACAGATCTATATAAGCACGATAAATTGGATGCTCCTGATCTCCGTATTATACATGATATTTATATTTAAAGAATCAAGCAGACTTGCGGCTGCATATGGACTGGCAGTTACTGGAACTATGGCAATTACAGGTATGCTGATGACTTCGATATTTTACCACAAAAAAAATATCTCGAAAACTATTATCTCTCTGTTTATAACATTCATTGACCTTGTATTCCTCCTCTCAAATACCTATAAAATACCGCATGGAGGTTACTGGTCCGTTATTATAGCAGCTGTGGTCTTTACCCTTATTATTATATACACTTCCGGACAAAAGAGGCTTTACGAGCTAATGAAACCCACGAAATTTGAGAATTTCCTGGAAAAATATAATAAGGTATATGCCACTGAAAATAAAATCAGTGGAACTGCCCTTTTCTTTTCGCGAGACATAACCAGAATTCCCCAATACATTTCTCACATAATGTTTAAAAACAATATCATTTATGAAAATAATATATTTATTTCAATGGTTAAGCATGATGACCCATTTGGAGTAGAAAGCTCTTTCACAAAAGAACTTGCAAAGGGATTGAGAGTTTTTGAAATAAAAATGGGATACATGGAAGTCGTCGATGTCGAACAAATTTTAAAAAAGGAAGGAATATATGAAAAGACGATTTTTTACGGAATAGAAGATATAATTACCAATAATATAATATGGAAAGTTTTCTCCATAATTAAGAAACTCTCTCCCTCCTTTGTCCAATTTTACAAACTCCCTCCTGAGGAGTTACATGGGGTTATGACAAGGTTCGAAATGTGAAAAATAAGAAGGCAGTATACTCTCTCGCCTCCGAATAAAAATAAGAGCTGAAAACCCAAGTCAAGGAAAAGGAAGAATTCCTTCCTATCTTTTCTCTTATTTTTTCTCTTATTTTTTTCTTTTTCCTATTTTCTCTTCTTTTTCCTTTTTTGAATCTCTTTAATCCTCTGACGCCTTCTTACTCTGTTCCTTGCCCTTTTAACCTGACTTTGACAGTTAAATAAAAATAAGTGCGTTTTGTTTTTACATTTATTGGACTGAAAGAGAGAAAACTCTGAGAAAAATAATAAATGGTTTACAGGTTCTTAATCAATTTAAATAAGATACATCATAGTTGAAAAAGAAATTAAAGAAAGAGTCCTGTCTGTTTCAGGCCGCAACTCCATCGACCTTTGCCAGGGGCTCTGTTTTTAAAAGTGCTCTCAGGAAATACCCTGCCCAGACATACATTAACAGAGAGCCTATTCCGTTGCCTATGACCATTCCCCACCAGGCCCCTTCCTGTCCCATATTAAAGGTGAAAGCTAAAAGCGCTGCAAAAATGGGAGTAAAAACAATAGTTCTCAGAAGGGTTGCAATCAGAGAATTCATGCCCTTGCCCGCTCCCTGGAAAAAAGAAGAGGAGAAAAAACCAAGTGCTGCGGTTGGGTAGAACAGGCACATAACTCTCAGGAAGTGAGAAAGGTCAGCTGTTATATGGGCTCCCCCTTCAGATTGTGTAAATATGGAAGCTATTGGCGTGGCAAAGATAAATATCAAAGCTCCGGCTACACACTCTATAAAAAATCCGAGTCTTGTTGAGTAGGAAAGAACAACTTTTGCTTTTATATAATCACGCGCCCCGATCGCAGCTCCGGTTACTGAAATTACAGCGGTTGATATTCCTATTAAAGGAGCCATTGCAATTGTTGCTATTCTCCATCCTGTAGAATATACTGCCACTCCATCAGTATTACTTACAAGTACAATTATAAAGTTCAAGAATACCATTGACAGTGACATGGAAAGTTGCTGGGCCGAAGCCGGAAATGCGACATCTACGATATCTTTTACAATCTTCCTTTCAAAATGAAAATCCTTGAAATTGAAATTCACATAAGTATCCTTTTTGAAGAAAAGCCAGTTAGCCATCATAAGAGAAGATATCGCGATGGAAAGCACCGTCGCCCAGGCTGCACCTGCGATTCCCATATTCAGACTGTAGATGAATATAGGATCAAGGACAATGTTCAGGACTCCGCCTATAATCATAGCTTTCATAGCTCGCTTTGAATCTCCCTCGCTTCGAAGAATTGCATTAGCCACGTTGGAAAAAAATATTACAATGCTCCCAAGGAAAATAGCTCTGGCATATGCAACTGCAAGACCTGTAGTTTTTCCGGCTCCTACAAAGGTAAAGATTTGAGGTGCAAAGATATAAAAAGGAATTGTAAATAGAACCGATAGCAAAATCATTATAATTATCGTGTGTACTGCTACATTATCTGCACCTGTTTTATTTCTGGCTCCTATCATTCGGGAGATTGCAGCTCCTCCTCCTATACCTAATCCATTGGATAAAGCCATGCTGATGAAGAAAAACGGGAATACGAAACCCATTGCTGCAAGGGCATCTGCTCCAAGCCCGGAAACCCAGTAAGTATCAACCAGACTATAGAGTGTCTGTACTGACATCGCAATAACCATTGGGATTGCAAGTTTCACTATAGCTTTTTTGGGATCCCCAGTTAGTGTTTTTACACCAGAGGTTTCTGTTTTTCCTGCATTGACGACAGAAATTTTACTTTCATATTGGTTACGTTCCATTTATTGCATCTTCCTTAATTATTCGTTTTTCTAAAAGCTTCATTTTAACTTTCAGCTTTTCTCAACGTCCCTTTTCTGAACTCGAACTCTTCTTTAAGTATCATCCAAGAATCTTCATAACTCTAAGCAGTCCAGGTTTCCTGTTACTCGTACCTCAAAGCGTCTACAGGCTTCATTTTTGAAGCCCTGTATGCGGGTACTGCTCCTGAGATTACACCAATAAGGACAGCGAGAGTTAGTCCAAAAATCATCAGGCCAGGGGAAAGAGACATGTTACTCCCGCTTCCTCCCCTTGTCATGGTCACACCAATCATCGGAAAGAGAGCTGAGACAAGCCCTCCCAGTATAACCCCAAGGATACCTCCAACAAGCCCCACCATTGCGGAGTTGAAGATGAATATCATAAGAATATCTCGATTTTTCGCCCCAATGGCTTTCATAGTTCCGATTTCCCTTGTCTTTTCAAGGACAGAAGTAAACATCGTGTTTGCAATTCCCACAGCTCCTACAACCAGTGATACGGCAGCAATGGCTCCCAAAAAGAGAGTCATCGAGGAAATCATGCTGGTAACTGACTGAGCCATGGACTTTAAGGCGGTTACGGAAAAATCTCTGTCATCCTCGTTGGAGATATGTCTGGAAATCATGAGCTTTTTTTCAATCGTCGTGACTACTGTATCTACTACATCTACATTCTGAGCTTTTACGTTGATAGAGTCAAAAACGTCTTTTTTCGCATCTGTAATCAGGTTCACTGAAGCATCTATCGGCATGTATATCTGATTATCCCCACCTCCACCTTCTTCTTTCAGAATTCCGACGACTCTCACAGACTTACCGTTGATCGTTATAATCTGGTTAACTCCAATGTCTTTTTTATAAATTCCACTGGCAACTCCGCTACCGATAACTGCAACATACTTGTCTGCCGGTTCTAGAAGCCTTCCGGATTCTACCTCAAGAGAGTTCATGTACTGCCAGACCTGAGGATCCACTCCATCGATAGAAAGGGTTGCGTTCTCTCCGGTGTAGCTCACTTCCTCTCTGCCGGAAATCTCACCTGTAACGTACGTTATGCCTTTTATACCCTGGAGAGCATCGATATCGTGATCTGTCAGTTGGACATCAGTCGTAGTACCACCTCTTCCCCAATTGTTGTTCCCCTGTCCAGGCATATGCGACTGAGCTTTCGAATATCCCGACGTTATCGTGATGCTTGTAAGGTCCATGTCGGCGAGCCTGCTCTGTACGCTTGCCTCCATAGCATCCCCCAGAGAAATAATCCCGACAACTGCTCCAACCCCTATAACGATTCCGATAATAGTTAGCCAGCTC
>NZ_JAVKPK010000020.1:0-55063 GCF_031461075.1 Methanosarcina baikalica
TCAATGCATTTAACTTTACAAATGTATGAAAAAATTGTTGCATATTTTATAGGTTGGAAAATTCTCCCTTGAATTTGAAGAGGATACGAAAAATAAGTGATTTTCCTTTAAAATACGAACCTTCTATCTTAAAACGTTCGTATATTAACAAATCCTGCAAAATCAGATTTAATGAAAAATTCACAGGTTTTATGGCAAAACCTGTGCATGATAGAAGTCACTAAAAGAAAAAAACCGCAAGTCAAGAATTTTGATTGAAGTTCTCATGCGAGTATAACCCAATGTGTGACCATTCATTTATTTTCCTTTCTTCTCATAAAAGTGCCAAGATCATTTTTAATAAGAAATTTTTTCCTTGCAGCTTTCATGCCTGTACCGATCCTGCAGATCAAGGGATGTCGATACAGGCTTGTTCGAGACGAAGCCCATCGAGGAGGTCAAGCCCGGCCTCGAGCCCGTCACGAAGCTCGCGAAGGAGAAGGAAGAATCAGAAGACAGTAGAGGAGCGCAGGACCTTCGGCGTCAACAAGGCGCTGCGGAACCCCTACGCCTGAAACTCCTCTTTTTTATCTTTGAAATTATTCGCGTTATTACACGAATATGGGGATGGGATAGGTTCTCATCCCCAAGATGATTTAACTGAAAACGCACCGAAATTTCTGTAAAATTTAGATGATTCTGTAGTCTTTTTCTTTACTATAAAAATAGAGTTTATCTTTTTTAATAAACGTGTTTTTATTTTTTTCATATTCTTATTTTTAAGCTAAAAACCAACATCAAAAGGCACAGAGAAAAGTGCCTGTGTATTTTTCAAAACGATTTTGCTCTAGAGTGGGGGATTAATCGGTCATATGTTCTATATTCCTATATCCCATGGAATAACTGAGTTCATAAAAGCTCATATTCAACATACCCGGAAAATGTAGAGAGCGTGAACACCAAATGAAAACTGAAAAATGTCATAGGGTTCTGCTCATTAATCAATCAAGTTTCAAGTTATGGAAAATTGTTCTGAAAATTTACTGATATTTGGTAATAAATGAGTCTTATTTAAAAAATTCCGAACAAATGGTTATGTAATCCTTAATTAGAAAACGACCTGTTTTTTTATACCTTGTTTGAATATCAGCTTCATCCACCTTAAGATAACTTCCAAGCTGCCTACAAAAATGATCTGGATCATTCGATCTTTGGCCAGACCAATGCCTTTTATATGGATCAATCGTACTGTTGAACATATCATATAATTGATCGGGAGAAATCTTATTTCCTTCACATATAGAATAGCTTATAATTTGCTTAATTATATCGTTTGCTGCAAACTGCTTTTTTGTTTTATATGTTAGCACCAATGCTTTCCAATCTTCCATTAATTTCGTCCATTCCAAAGAGTTAAAATATTCATCATTTGGAGTATCAAGATCAAATACTGGCATATGTGAAGGAATTGCACCCTTTTCAAGAATACCGTCATCAATTACTCCTGTTTGTCTAAAAATTAAAATTGGCATATCTATTTGAAAAGCCATCGCGGGCTCAATATGACAATAAGGACTTGTAATCCATTTGTTAGAAATATCGGTCTCTTCTTGATTTGTAAGTTCTGTACCGGGTTTCCGAGTACCGCTTTTTATATAAGCTCGTCTAAAAGCGATTGATAACAGTCCGTAACATACGTTCATCATGTCTTTTATATTTACCATTGGATCCGATATACCAACATAAGTCTCTCCAAGAGTCAACGGGTCAAAGTCATTTTCTTTTAAATGTGATTTTACGTTGTTGATAAATATTTCTTGATTTTGATTAAATGGTTTTGCATAACTAAGAAATATTGGTATTTTACCATTATCCAAATTACCGCCGTCCAAAATTACTTTCAACTTATAACACTCGTTTTATTGGAAAAGTGAGGTAAATAAATCTGTTGATTTATTTCCGATGTCTAAAATTCCATGATTAACCAAAAACGCCACCAGGATTTACGCTCTGTAACTTCGTTTATCTGATCATCTTTTGTGTTCAGCTGGTCGCTCATTAGGTCTACCTGCTTTCTCAGGTATTCAATTCTGACTGGCGTTTTACGGTTTTGAGTTACATAAATAGCTTCTTTATTCTTTGTAAAGCCTGAAACTGGATACTTTTCTTTCATCACTTAGTATACAGTTGTTTTCTTAAAACCACTTAATTATTAATTAAATAGAGCTGTAATTGAGAAACATATGTTGAAATAAAGGACAAAATACAGTAGTTTTAGCGGAAAAATACTGTATTTTGTGGCATTTGTCTCGTACTTTAGTGAGGCTAGAGCAGACCTGCTTCAGTGCGCAAAAAAGCAATCATTCGTTGAATTTGAAACTTAATCATGAAAACATCAACCATGTAATAGTGGACGATAAATTTTCACGTTCGCCTGTTGAAAGAATATACAATATGAAGAATTAAGTATCATGACGAATTCTCAGTATAAACTAACTACTTTGCGTCTGGTTTAAGCAACGCTGGTATTACCCGGATTGCTGGGGATTAATTAGCTGCTCTTGACCATATCGCAGAAATCGCATGCTGGAGATTTGGCCTTTGATGAGGTCCAGACACTTTATAAAACAGTAGAGAATTTTCACATTCCACTGAAATATCAGTAACGAGGTACTGGTATGGAAACCAAAGAAATCATACGTGATATAGCCGATAAGAACTTTGATAAATTCAAATATGTTGAACAAATTCAATTTGATGAAGAATTACGTGACTTGATTATTGACCAGATGATTTCCAACAAAAACATTATGGTGTATTATCATTGCTACGACATTGTTTCAGAGGCGAGTTGTTCAAGGCCGGAGTTATTCTATAAGTATTGGAATAGTTGTCTAAATTTATTGAACTATGAAAATTCATATCATAGAGATATCGGACTCACTCTAATTGCAAATCTGTCGAAATCCGATGAAAATAACCTGATTATCGAAGTTATTGATGAGTATCTGGAACATGCTCAGGATGACAAATTTATGACCTCCAGATGCTGCATAAAAAACTCATCGAAAATCTTGCTTAACAAACCGGAATTAATGAACAAAATTATTGTTCATTTTATAAATTTGGCAGATAGTTGTAATTACCCCGTAAAACAAAAAGAATTACTAATTAGTGATATAATTGAGGCATTTGATACCATTTACGATAAGTATGATAATAAAGAGGAATTGATGAGTTTTGTCAGGGACAAAACTAAATCCGTTAGTCCCAAAACAAGAAAAGCGGCAAAAGAGTTTATCCTTAAACACCAAAGGTAACTATTGATGGAAATAAATTCTTTGTTTGATATTTTCTTAGAAGCTTTAATAGACAGCGCAAAAATGATTCCACTACTTCTTATTAGTTATGTTGGAATTGAGTTAGTTGAATACAAATATGCAAACAAGATCAGGGAAGCCGTACAAAAGGCTGGAGTATTTGGACCTGCTGTAGGAGCGGTGACAGGCAGTTTCCCTCAGTGTGGCATATCCGTTGTCGCTTCGGCTCTATACACGCAAAGGTTAACCACTATTGGCACTTTGCTTGCTGTCTATCTGTCCACTTCAGACGAGGCAATTCCGGTAATTCTTTCTCAACCAGACAAGGCTGAAATTATTGTGCCTCTGGTAATAACAAAAATTATTATCGCTATAATCGGTGGATATGCTGTTGATTTCGCTTTTAGAAAATCGAACAAAGAGACCTTAGCCCATATCAAGGCATATGCAGAAGGTTCCGATAATAAACAGCATAATCATGAAATAATACTTGAAGAAAAAGCTTGCTGCGGGCACAGCGCAAGCCCTTCCTCAGTAGAATTTAATCCTAAAGAGATCATCCTTCACCCAATAATCCATACAGCCAAGGTTTTTGTTTTTATTCTTAGTGTTTCGTTTGCAATTAATTTTGCTATTGCTCAAATGGGTGAAGAAGCTTTCGAAAACCTGTTCTTAGGGAGTAGTGTTTTCCAACCGTTTTTAGTGGCGTTATTCGGACTTATTCCAAATTGTGCTGCCTCTGTCGCGATAACGATGTTGTATCTCAAAGGTGCTATTACTTATGGCTCAGTGATTGCTGGACTCTGCGCCAGTGGGGGTTTAGGATTATTAGTCTTGTTTAAAGAAGAAAAAGACAAGAAAGATGTATTGAGTATATTGCTTCTACTATTTGGGATAAGTGTCTCAGCGGGATATGTAATTCAATATATTATTTATTGAGTTTATCCCAACCAATTCTCTTCTCAAATCTTTAAAGTTTCAGAAATATTTTCCATGATCAGAAACTCGATTGATTATTCAGAATGCGGGATTCAGAGAAGCAATTTTGAGTTTTGGGATCAGCTCCTAGTCAATTATTTGGAATGGTTCTGTAATATTGATATATTTTCCTCGGATATTTTGACTTTTGTTCATCATACATATATTTGCATGCTTATTCTGATATGCCACCAACTGACAGAGATACTGTTTCAGGTATCTTTAATATTTTTTTTGAGGGAATACATAGCTTATTTGGAATTGTCAGTTTGCCATCTATAATGAACTTTACGTTTTGAAAACCAGTTATTAGGTCCGTATTTACCTATCAAATCCAGGTGATAGTCCAGATTAAGATGGATAAGCCTCAAAGAATTGAGTTTGGTGCAGGTATGCCTATCTATGCATTCCCAGCATCCAAGATGGCTTTTCCCCTGTACACAATTCCGAACCTCACACTCAGGCTTTCCGCCTCCCTCTCTACAAGGCACAGAACATTTCAATGATTCAATCTCTTTCAGCACCTTAATAAACGTCGGGTGCTCTTCAAAGACAGGATTATTCTTGGCCTTGAGTTTGGAATATTCATCAAACTGAAGGTCTGAAAGCAGCTCTTCAAGATTCTGAACAATGTTAAATAATTCGTGATTAGAAGGAATACAATCAATACAGCATAGCCCACAAAAAGCCGTATATTTTTCATTCATCTTTTCACCTTAAATTTAATTTTAGAATTCGTACATTTGACATAAAAGAGGAAAGAATAGGTTATTATTTTAATGATTGATCATATTTTTGCATTCAAATTCTTTGTTACAAGATTCGTCGATAAACATATAGTCACGTCTGTAATTATTGCAATAAAAACAATTTTGGTAACTATTCAGCCTACCAAAAATCAGTTGATGATATTGATTTTGATATCACAGATAAGTGTGATTACTAACCAATGAAAAAATAAAAAACGCAATCAATAGCCAACAACTAACGGAAACTAATTCAGAGAAATTTACCTCTTTAATCTTATGAAATATGGCTATTGAAGTTGTTTTTTCCAGGCTGAGTAGTTACCTCAAAATAACGTTTTCGGTATTATATATTGACCTTAATAAAAATGGTTATCCATTGTTTCGAATAGATAGCTTTTATTCGTCCCCTAAATGTTAATGTAACATATCCAATATAGGACTTACGCAGTTGAACTGAGAAATCAATAGCATTAAACCTCAACTTCTATAAAAAACTAAACCAGTTACAACGCTTAATGTGCTTGATTTTGTACTTTAAATGTGTAAGTCCTACAAGATTAAAATTCAATGTATGAGGTAGTAGTATGATAAAAAAAATCCCGGTGATGATGGAGTTTCTAGTATGCGACTTGTGCAATAGACAAGAAGGAGACACTGTAGATATCCGCAAATGCGAACTTTGTGGGAGAGATGTCTGTAATAATTGCTCTAATATGGAGCTTATAGATGATGATAATACGCTAAATTTGTGTAATGAATGCAACGAACGGGTTGACCTCGCTGAATACAAGAAAGTCTTCGAAGAAATAAACAAGCTCCAACAGCAAATTCAAGAGAAATATGCAGAAGCGCATGGTATCTTAGCTGAGATGAGGAAATCTATCTGAGTCAAGTGGGGTACCCCAAATACAATGTTTTTGTTAAACATATTTATATTTTTTATTTTCCTTTCTTCACAAAAATTGTCAGGATTTTTTTGAGATCGAAAATTCCTCTTTGCAGCTATCTTGCCTGCGACCTCAATAAATGGAGATGGAGAGTGTGAAGGGTCTCACCAGATACTTGGACTGTAATTTAATTTGATTTCATCAACTTTCTCGGCAGGTAGGCCAAGGTTTTCGAACATTTCCCTGAATACTGTTATGTACTCCTCTTCAGGGATTTCTTTTCCGGCGCTGCCTATGGGCATCGCAATATCTGCGCGTACAAATCCCGAACTGCTCACATAGATATTATATTTATTGGAGTTATTTATTCGAGTGATGGTAGTTTCGGGGATAACAAACCCTACGCACCCAAGTTTTTGGTCGTTTCTGTAAAATTTGTCCTCAGATCCTATGAAAGTTGTTGTTTTGCTTTGGTTAAGATAAGCATAGACTGCTGGAAAATCCACATTTTCTTTTGTAGTTAGACTCGCAACTCCCTTCTGATCTGGGGACTCATTCTTTAGCTGTTTAAGAAATTCTCCAGATTCAGTTTCATTAAGCTCTAAACTCATTCCTAGCATTTTAAGCATCCAGGAGTCATCCGGAAACATGGAAGGCATCTGAGACGTAATATCACCTGCATCATTATGATGAGAATAATTAAAGAGTGTTACAAGCGTTTGATTATTCTCATCCTTTTTAAATTCGAGATACGTGTTTAAGTTGTAGTAGAGAGCAACTCTTGATACTCTGTAGTCTGTTTTGAACCTATTCTCAAGAGATTCGACATTTCCAGGTTCTATTAAATTTGCTTTATCCAGCCTGGTATAAGGTCCGCTGAGTTCATATCCTGCTTTCTCTGCTTTTGTGACAACGGAATTGTAATTAATAGGTCCGATGTTAACCATATCTCCATAATAAGAGGCCTGATCATTAATACCAATTAACATAAAAAGCACAAATAAGCCCACATAGAAAAGCACAACCAAACCTGCAGATGTCAATAAAAAATATTTTAACATTTTGAGGGGTTTATTCATCTTAGAAACCTCTGATTCCATATTTTTTAGCAGGATGTGCCCTTCTTAAAACCCGAAATGTCAGCAAAAAGTTTGTTTTCTTAATTTTCATTAAATTACCTCGAATTTGAGAACAGTTTATTATTTTTTGCTGAGTATACTTAGGATTGAACAGAGAAATCAATAAATTTATAGTATAAACTCCGAAAAACACTAGTCCTGCCCAAAATTCAAAACTACTTTATTTTCTGCCTTAAACGCGTACATCCTAAAGTTAATATTTTATTAGATCCAATATATTTAAACTGTTTGGATGTTGTGCTGCGAAGAAATAAGAAAACTAACTGAATTCAAGTGAGGTAAATAACGTAAGAAAGTGTTATGCTTTACGTTATAAATCAAGGTAGCACATATGAGTTCTTGGGCAAATTATGATTATTTTCACAATCTTTGCCTATATCTAGAGAAGCAAAAAATATACAAATGTACTCCTCTTGCATATAACAATATGGTTCTAGGACTTTTGACAGATAGCCAAGAAGCAGATATCTGAATACTTTTAGAAACATAGAAACAAGGGTTCTATGTAGTCTGAGGGGGGCTGCGATAGATTTTCAGTAAACTCTGAAGCCATCGGAAGGTCAGCCCCGAAAACTACACAGTACCCGCGGTGATTCTCCCTATCGAAAAAGTAGATAGCCCATTGTTCTCTTATTTTACCACAGCAATGCGATTCATAGGTCCTGGAGCCACTGGAGAGAAAGCTGCAAGATAATTGACGAGGGCATCTCTAACCAGAGAACCTTCTGTCCTATTGACTCCTTCCTTTAGAACAAAGAGATTATAGCTTCCTTCGGCCATGCGGTTGTTAACTGTTACGCGGTAAAGGCCGCTCGGACTGATAGAAGTGTCATTAATCTTTATGCTGGAGATGTCGATCATATTTCCCGGGGGAGCACTTTCGTTCCAGACATAGCTAAAGCCTTTTGAGACCTGCAGTATGCGCGGAGTTGGGTTGTCTAACTGTTGCTCAAGCAGTGTGTCTATCTGAGTGCCGTTTAAGGTCATTGTGACCATGCTGATTTCAGAGGGCTGGACGCTGAAGACCTCGCCATATGTGACCTGACCGGGCAGTTCACCTGCACTCTGTTGATTATATATCAGATCAGCACGAATGCCTCCCGGATTCGCGAAAGCTACCACAGCACTGCCATCTTCTGGATCGGAAGTAGCATAGAGCTGAGCATCAGCTATGGCATCGCCCAGAGCAGATTCGCCTGAATTACTCATGACCACTGTAATATCGCTCGTAATGTTACCTATCACCTGGTTGGCAAGGGCTGCAACCAGATCTTTGTATTCCGTGATCAGCTCGGATACTTCGGGATCTTTAGGAACATCTCTGGATACTATAATATTTCTTGACTTTTCTTTGACCACATCATGAGTTTTGTTGCTTATTTCCAGATCGATATCTGTGAGCACAGTACCTGCTGAACCAGCTTGGGTCACTATGCGTCCGTTAATAACAGCATTGTAGGTCTGATGGGTGTGACCGGTAATGAATGCGTCTACTTCGGGATCGGTGGCATTAACAATATCTAGAATTGGGCCACTCATATTCAGGCTCTCGTTATATAGTCCTTCCTGGTAGCCACTGTCGTGTATGATCACCACTATGGTTTTTACGCCCATATGCTTCAGTTTTTTGGCATATTTGTTAATGGTTTCAGCTTCATCCAGAAACTTGAGTCCCTTCACTTTGGAAGGAGTCAATATAGAAGGCGTATCTTTTAGGGCCACTCCGATGAATCCTATGGGTACCCCATTTACGCAGGCAATTTTGTAAGCAGGGAATATTGTTGCATTAGTGGTTTCATTGACGATATTCGCAGCCAGATACTGGAACTGTGCTCCTTCGAAGGTAGAGTTGTTATAGCAGCCGTCTACTTGGTGGCAGCCACCATTTTGAATGCGCATGAGCTCGTTTAACCCATTATCCAGCTCGTGATTGCCCACAGCCGAATAGTTGAACCCTATCATGTTGAGGGCCTTTATTGTTGGCTCATCGTGGAAGCGGGATGAAATAATCGGACTAGCCCCTATATTGTCTCCGGCCGAGACCACGAATGTATTAGGGTTCTCAGATCTGAGTTTCTTTATGTAGGTGGCAAGGTACTCCGCACCGCCGGCATCGACACTTATGGGAGCACCCGTCTCATTATAGCCCATAACCATCTTGTTTGTGGGAGGCTCAAGTTGGCCATGGAGATCGTTAATGGCCAGGATCTGGACTTCTATCGTACCCTTTTCAGGTTTTAAGGTCCCCAGGTTGCCCATTGAAACAGTAGAAACAAGCATCACCAGGAATAGAAGGGCGAAGTACCTGTTGGCTTTATTTATTGCAGAATTGCGACTTTTTGACAATATATCCCTCTTTAAGCGCTCGATAAGAGCATCTGAAAGCTCGAAACCATCCTTTAAGAAATCGCCAAGTACAGGTTTAAGAAATTCTCCAATAATCTCTAGTGAGAATGGAATTTAACTTTCAGAGCTCAAAATAATTAATTTTTCAATTTTTTTCCTTTCATGATCGGAAACTCAATTAATTATTCAGAATTTAGAATTCAAAGATGCATTTTTGAGTTTTTGGATTAGCTCTTATTTTATCCAAATTTAAGCTGTTTTTTTCGATCTACTTTCCATCGGCAGAAATATTGTGTAAATATTATTCCAACGTGTATTTCCAAACTATCATATATAATTATTTCTGAAAGTTCCCAGTGTTGATAAATTCTGCCCAGTGCGGTACTGTGTAATCTATGGGGAATAAGAATTCTTTCCAGCTACGGTCGAACTTATATATTGTCCATCCTTCCTAAACTACATAGTGCCAAAATTCAGACAGCTTCCAGAAAATACTTTGATTCAAATCATCTGAAAACTTCTATCCACCCCCAAATGCTGCGAAGCAACAGATATCGGGCGGTCACTGGTGAAAAAGAGGAATCTGCTGCCATAAATAGTGACTATAGATAGCATATTGTTAGCAGTATTTGAGAAAAAAAATCAAAGTGATGAATTGTGATAGCGTCGAGCAAAAGAGTCAAGTTAACAGCTTAGGAATGATTAAAATATAACTTCAATTTTCAGTTAGGGAATTGCTCTATAGTTCCATTTCCCCAACTAATCATTCTTGGTAACAATAATTCTTGATATTATATTAGAATCATTCCTTAATTGTAGAAAAATTGATTATCGATCAATTTCTTTTTCATAAATCTTACTAAGCTTTCCATTAGAATATAAATAATGTGAAACCTTTTGAACAAGCTTGAAATGTGTCTCATTCGTAGAACGTATTAGTTTCTCTTGAAGGACTACGAAAATAATATTCATTTCTATCTTGTTTAATAAAGGTACTAATTTATCTTCCCTTATTATCAAGCCTCTACACTTCTTATTTTTTACGTTAATTATTATCTCCTCATTTGAACTATCCACCCAACTGCTATTTCCATTCCATTTGAGGTTTAGTTCACTTATGAATGTTGGCAAAGGAAATTCTATAGTCTCAGAACGTTCGTCATTTGAAAAGTCATAATCAAAGCTTTTTTCTCTCAGCATACTTATCTCATTTGAATATGCAGATGTCGTATTAGGTAAAATCCCAGTAAGTTCTAAAAACAGACCTCCATATAATGAATCTTGTCGGACAGCTTCACTATAAGGATACTCTTCTAAACAAATAGAGTAACTATGTTGATTGAAAGATGAAGTGTAAATTTTAAATTGATCCTTCATTTCCTTAATTCCTTTCTTATAATGTTTTGTTTCTTTTTTAGGAACTAATATCGATCTTACGACAGTAGTAACCTCTCTATTGAAACCGGTGAGTTTTTCAGATTGAGTTTGGCCCTCTTCTTTATTTATTTTAGAAAGTGATAGATTAATCCACTGTCCATTTTTGCTATCAAATGCTTTTATTGCTTCATAAACACTTGGTAGGTCAAGAGTTTCTATCCACTCTTCGGGAGAAATGTCTCTTAAGGTTGAAAAACTATAATCAATAGGATTCCACCAATCATGCGAACCTACTTTTTTAAAAATAGTATATCTTAAATCAGTTGGATCCATTGTGTGATGCCTTATGTTAAGACCTTGTAATCTGGAGGATTCTTTGCTTATTACATGATCACTAAATTCATCGGCTATGTAATCTAAGTTATCGGAAAGAATACCAATTAATCTGTAGTATAAAATCCAATAATACTTTTTCCCTAATCTCTCTGCCCACGTTGGTTTACCTCGACCTCCACCATATTTGGATATTAGATGCATATCATATTTATAACACATCGAATTATAGCCTGGATAGCTCATCTCTTTAACGGAGTATAAGAACCAATTATGAATATCATTCTTAGTAATATTAGCCGATTTTAAATCGAATTTATAAAATATATTTTCTACAATGTAACGAGCAAAATCTGTCCCAATCCTATAGCTTCCCAAATACATTTCTGGAATCTTGGCAAACTCTTCACAAGACATTAGTTCATCAATTATTTCTTGTTTAGGGATCTCTAAAGGCCAAAAACTTTCATATGGTGGTCTAAACACACTCATATCTGTATTTTCAGGTAGGTTTTTCGTTTCATTTGCAAATTCAAGCAATAATCTTAAGTTATCTCTAATAAGTGCATTGCATGGGATCTTCTTATGTAAAAATAAATAATAAACTGTTTCTGCAGTCTCTTTCAGAGAATTACAAGGTCCTGATTTTAAGATCGCTCCATATGCTGCTAGTGTAACTCTTTCGAAGATATATTCATCATCAACTGAATTGAATTTGCTTATTAATGGAGTAATTGTTTGTGGATTAGTTATAAAAAGTCGAGTCAATCCTAAAGTAGACTGATCTCTAATTCTTCTATCAGAAGATGCACAAAACCAGGAGAGAACTATTGCCCATAGTGTTAAAGACTCAAGATTAATATGTCCTATATTAGCGTTTTTAGCCCAGTATATAAGACGATAAACATTCCGTTTCAGTTCATAGTTTTCGTGAATATAATAATTCCAGAATGGATCCCTTGTAGTTAAATTAATCTTTTCCAGAAGTTTGTGTAGGAATTCTCCATTTAATAAGCAATCGTTTCTGGTAGATATAGCTAACAATGAGTCAATTAAAACGGTATTATCTAAGTTTTGATGTAGTTGGTTTAAAACAAGAGATCTCGTCTCATCAAAAAATGTTTTGGAACTTCTCCACTCAAAGCTTCTAAATATTGAATTGTAAATATCATCTTTAAAACTTGAATTTTTTATATCGATGATTTCTGTTAGTTCTACATTATATTTCTCAGGAATAATGATTGAACAAGCCTCTAGCAGTCCCAATCTAATATTTTCCGTGCAATCACTATTAAGTACAAAATATAGTGGATTTCCTTCTTTAAATAGATCTCTAACTAATGATTGATCTAAGTCTTTTATCGCTTCTCTTACGATAAAAAAATCCTGAATTCTTTCAAATGTGAATCTAACATTATGTTGAAGTAAACCATCTTCATCAACCATTGATGGTATTACAGATACTAAATTCTCTTTTTCCAAATGAATAAATAATGAGTCAGTATAACCAGAGACTGGCAATATATTACTTACAACTCTCTTTGCTGCATCTAATTTGATATAATTTGAAGAGCTTTGACCAATTGATTTTGCTAAAGCAAACAATGCTTTATTTATAACGTTGTCACGAGGGTCACAGTTAATTGCAGATGAAATTACTTCATTTTTCTTTCTCAGAAAAGAGTTCATTACAGTTAAAAATCCCTGTTGACCCAATGGTAGTGAAGATGGTTCTTTGTCTTTTAGAGTACTACAAACCAAGTGTAAAAATAGAGGATTTGTAAACTCCTTCTGCAATAAAGGTGACGTAGGATGTTCAATTTTGTAGTAATTAAAAAACTCAGTAATAGCTTCAAATTCGCATCCTGAGAAACCATTATGATCAATCTGTGAAATTGAATTTATATCGCTAAAGATCTCGTTTATATAAGTGTCACGACAGGAAACACAAAGAAGTATCTTTGGATATGGTCTTATTTGCTCACATATTAGTGGGAACCATGTTTTCCATTTTTTGTGATTTTTAGACTCATTTAGCGCATCTATATAAATTAGTACTGGCTCTTGCGTTTCTTCGGAAGCTATAGATAGACATTCAAAGAACTCATCTCTGGATAGGTTGCCAGATAATCCTAATTTTCTACTTATCGTAGTCCATGGTTCATCATGATCGAAGTCTTCCCCATAAAAAACTAGACTAATTGCCCCGCGATCTTTTCGGCTTAAAGCGTGATCAATAATTAGATGCGTCTTTCCAATTCCTGCAGGACCTTTTAAAAGAACTATTTTCGAAAATGACAATTTTGTTTTATTTGATGTCAAAAGTGACAAAAATTGTTCAAGGCAGATAATTATATCACGGGTTGAATCTAAATGTGCAGCAGGAAAAGTGGCCGTATATTCCATCATATATTGACGGTAACTAGGAGCGTCTACCCAGCCTTTTTCCTTAAATTCTTCAAAGACTAAAGATTCATAATTGTGGAATGTGTCTAGTATATTTCGTAATTTTTTAGATAGATCTATATTTTCTTTCTGATTCCAAGTTTCTGTATAAATCTTATTTAGTGTTTCAATAACTTCATCTAGATTATTTTTTATTTCATCGTGTGATGTTGATATTTTTTCTTTTATAGTTTCCTTTAGATTATATGAGCGGTTCCAATCCTCTACTTTTTCATTTATTTTTGAATTAATTTGCTTATTTTTTTCATCCCTTACATAAGAATTTGAGAATATCTCTAGTTCCTCAAAAGAAGGGACACTTATTGACAACTTTGGAGTGTATCGTTCTCCAGCTTGTGCTTTTGCCTCATTAATTCTTTGTTCAAACCACTCTTTTGGAAATATTTCTCTATTAAACCAGTAATTTTTTAATCCATTGTTTTTATCCAGCTCTATTATATAATCTATAAGATAACTTCCACTCCATAAATATACTTCGAAGTTAAAGTTCAATTTTACTTTCTTTTTTTCCAACCAACTTTTAAATTTTTCTGATTCTCCTATCCCATTATTTGTGTTAGTAGTTAAATTAAATGGAATACATACAACATAACAGGTTAAATTAGGGTGTATTGTAGTAGCAGATGCTAGCGACTTCTCAAGTTGTTTAATCAATGCTGTATATGTAAAAACATACTTACACTGTATACCTATTTCTTTCTCATCAGTTAATTCCCAATATGCTTCAACTCCCCCATCACCCCCAGCACCTCTATTACGATTATATACAATTAAGTCAGACCTAACAGCTTTAATTTTCCTGTAAAATATCTCGCAACATAACTCTTCAAATGAGTCTTCTTTGCTTCCCATTCGAGGACAAATATCTTTAAAATCGATTTCTAGCATGGTAAAATCACAATAATAATTTGATTTTCAATACTCACCTAATTTAAATATCAATGAAAAAGCATTTCAAATCTAAAAAAGTATTCATTTTTTCATTCTCTTTTGATTATGTCCATCAATTACTTAATATGTGTCGCTTTTCTATCAGATGCCAAAATAGGAACAGCACATAATAAACCTACAAAATCTTCAACTTCTCTGCTTTTGCTTCTTTTTTGTCAGTAACCGCCCGATATCTGCTCACTTCGTAGCATGCGGACGTGGAAGGAAGTTTTTAGATGAATTTTAAAAAGAAATTTGACAACTTCGTCAGAGTCAACAAGGCGCTGCAGGACCCCTACGCCTGAAACTCTTTTTTGGTTATGGAAATTATTCGTGTAATTACACGAATATTGGTGGGGTAGGGGCTCATCCCCAAGATGATTCAACTGAAAGCATACCGAAATTTCTGTAAAATTCTAATTGGCCTGTATTTACAGCAGATTCTCATCTGCCCATATGTCAAACACCTGCAATTGCTCTTCCGTATGGAAGTAATGCTCCCCATGCTCGAGAACTTTAACTGCTGCTTGATACCTTGTTGCAAATGCTGAAATCTCGTTCCCTTCAGACAAATTATCGTCCGAACCATACAAAATGGCAGTAGGCACGTTCCATTTAAAGCAAATAGGGTTTTCTTTCACATAGCAATAATAGTTCCATTCCAATGTTTGACCAATCGGCAACCGGATTTCAAGCTCAGCTTTTAGTCTTTCTTCACTTACTTGGAAGCCTTCCATCATATTGCATATGATACGTTTCATATTGACAACGGGCGAGAGAAATAAACTTTGCTTTATGTCAAAGCCATGATAAGCAAGCAAACTGAAATAGGCTCCCATGCTACATGCAAACAAATGAATGCTAGGAGCAAGAGACTTTGCAAATTCATAAACAGCGACCAAATCACTTACGCAATTTTCGGGAATACACGCATATTCCTCATCTAAACGTTCACCGTGCATAGGCAGGTCAAAGCTTAATGCTTGGTAACCTTTTGTAACGGCTTTTTGTGCCATCATGGAAATTACAGTGTCCTCTTTATTAGAAAAGTTACCGTGAACTTCAATTAACAGCTTTTCACTCTGCTTTCCCCAAAGGATGGCAGGAATACGAATTTTATTATTTAAGATATAAAAATGTCTTTTTTCCATTTTCTCACTTAGTTCCATGAATAAAACACATATTTTATTAGACAGTGTGCGGAAAACCCTGTAAATTCCAAATAACTCAGCCTATCTTTTTCTTTAACACAACAAATAAGTTCCTATTTTACCTTTTCGCGGCATTGGGCAAAAATACTCAATTCTCAATTAATTCTAATAGTCTGTAGAGTATTTTACCTTCTTTCTGTCCTTTTCCCTATAGAAAAACCGTTTTTTCCATCACAAGAATTGAGGCTTTAATGTGAGGATACGTATAACCCACTTTCCGCAGTAAATTTTCGTAAATTCATATTTTTACCGCTATCGATTTTCAATCAAACGTGGATTTATTGGACTTTTATGCAGTAGGTAAAAGCAACTATGTGGTGTATTTAGAGACCAAAAACGATATCATTCAATTTTCACCAAATGCCATTAAAAATCCAAATTATTTGTATCTGTTCCAAAAACGCTATCAGGAAAAATATTGATTTTCAAAAAAATACTGCGGAATGTGGGTACATTGCTAATTATGCTGAAATATTTAAGTTCCCTAGCTCGAAGGAAAATACGATTTTTACATCTTTTTATATCTTAATCTTTTTAGGAATCTTGGGCATGTAAGAAATGCACTTTCTCCTTCCACATTACAGTACTTGGATAGTTCTTCATGTGTTGGTATGTAATTATCTTTTATGATCGCACATTTGTATTTAATTTCACTTTTTGGTCTATGTGTGTATATTAAGTAAGTACATTTCGTTTACAATCACTCTTTAACTCTGTAATCTAATTTAGACTTTATATGATATAAGAATATGTGCCAGAATGCTATCTTGTGTGATGCACAGGTTGTGATAAAACCTACCATTTTAGCTATTTTGGCTACTAATTTGAGAACACTTTTGCCTAAAAATCGGAAAAATATAGAGCTTTTACTAAAACCTGTGTAAAATCAAATTGTTGCCTTTATCTTCGGCAAATAGGTCTATCTTTCAAAACTTCTCATTTCTAATAATATAACGATTTTTATGGCATCTGCCGATTCTACTTTTTCTTCTTTTTTACCAGTGACCGCCCGATATCTACTCACTTCGTGAGCATGCGGGCGTGGAGGGAAGTTTTGAATGGAAATTCAAAAAAATGTTTTTTAAAATATAAAGCATAAATGAATATTGTAGTTTCATATCATTTTTTTAGGAACCTCAACTATTTTATATGAGAGAAGGAGGAAGCTGGAATGGCTGAATACTGTACATATGAAAAATATGTGTTTAAAAAGAAGCTTGAAACTCTAAGAAGTAAAAGTGGAAGGAGTACAGAATTAATTTCCCTTTATATTTCTTCTGATAAACTGATTCCAGATATTATTAATCATTTGAGGGAAGAACATGAGCAGGCTTCGAACATTGAGTCTAAACTTACCAGAAATAGCGTACAGGGAGCACTTGATTCTTTGTTGGCAAAGTTAAGATATCTTAACAAAATACCGGAAAAAGGGATAGTTTATTTTACAGGAGCTATCGATACTGGAGCTAACAGGACAAGCATTGTGAACGAAGTTCTCATTCCTCCGGAACCTGTTGTACATTACATGTATCGCTGTGATTCCATTTTTTATCTTGATCCACTTGAGGAAATGCTTAGAGAGTGCAGTACTTACGGGCTTATACTTCTTGATTTAAGAGAAGCTACTATAGGAATGCTTGTAGGTAAGCAAATTGAAGTTATTAGACATCTCCATTCTACTGTCCCTGGCAAACAAAGAAAGGGTGGTCAGAGTGCACATCGTTTTGAACAACTTAGACACATTGCTATTCATGATTTCTACAAAAGAATTGGGGATGCTGCAAGTGAGGCATTCCTTGAAGTAGAGTCAGCTGAACTTAAAGGCATTCTTATAGGAGGGCATTCTCCAGCTAAAGAAGAGTTCAATGAAGGGGAATTCCTACATTATGAGCTTCAGAAAAAAGTTCTTGGATTGTTTGATACAGGGTATACGGATGAATCAGGTTTTTCTGAGTTAATAAATGCAGCAAAAGATACACTCCAGGGTATTGACTTAATTAAGCAAAAGAAAGATATGGAAATATTTTTTAAAGAAATCGCTACTGAGTCTGGTAAAGTATCCTATGGAGAAGACAATGTAAGGGCGAATCTTGAAATAAAGGCAGTTGATGTGCTTTTACTTTCTGAAGACCTGCGATCTGAAAGAGTAACTATCAAATGCAGTGTTTGTGGATATGAGAATAGACGGATAAGAAAATGGAAAACCAGTGAAGCTTTTCCTGTGGCAGGAAAGTGTCCTGAATGTGATTCTGCACTTGAAGTTACTGATGTTATTGATATCGTTGGTGAGTTCTCAGAACTCGCTGATAAAGGCAATGCAAGGATTGTTTTCGTATCAACAGATTTTGACGAAGGCTCTCAACTTATGATAGCTTTTGGTGGAATTGCTGCAATCCTTAGATATAGCGCAGGGGTATAGTTTATTTCATGAGTTTATTAGTTAATGAATTACATAAATTATACAAAATTCGGTACTGTCAACTACCGGAGATTGCCAATTTTATGGGTCCGATAGTAGCTGGAAAAAACTCTTATCCCCCGAAACTTCACAGAACCATTTGTTTAAAAGGATCTAAGAAAAAAATCTTTTTTTCAATCCTGGATTACTTAATTTCCAGTCGCCAATAAGTCCTCTACTGTTACAAAATTAAATCCCTTTTTCTGCAGTTCCGGGATTGCTCTGTCTAAAGCCGATACAATTCCGAAATCCGCCTCATAGGTTCCACTGTGTCCATCGTGACATAAAATAATTGATCCGTTTCCAGTATCTCTCATTATATTATTGTAAATATCTACTGGTCCGTATTTGTATTTGAGAGATCCGTCAAGAATAAGAGCAGGTTCTGTGGAACTATCTGCTGAGCGGCAGTTCCATAAAACGATTTTGAGGTCAAGCGCTTTTGCTATGTTATTTACTCTATCGTTAATGCTGCCATAGGGAGGACGGAAATACACAGGGGTTTTTCCGATCAAATTAGTGATTATATTTTTGGTTCTGGACAATTCATTGTTAAGAATTTCTTCATCAGTAAGTTCGGGAAGAGCTAGATGATCATAAGAATGAATGGCTATGAGATGGCCGTCATCGTTTGCACGTTTGACAATTTCACTGCCTGTTATGTATTTACCTGTATAATCTTGAGCAGCAATGTTTTTGTCAATACAACAGCCAAGGCAAAAAAATGTAGCTTTAGCTCCATACTTTCGAAGCACATCAAGAATGTATGGGGTTACCCTGCCCGGACCGTCATCAAAGGTCAGAGCAACATTAGGGATGTTAGGATTACCTTTTACAATTATCTCGTTTGACATCGTAAATACCTGTGTAAGTTTTTGCTTGATTTTTCTTCTTTTTTGCCAGAATCGATAACAACATTAGTAAAACACTGTATTAACATCAAATGTTTACTCCAATTGTGTATATTGTCTATTTGTGTATATTGCCTAATATTAGATACAGAGGGAACGACACTTTTCGGATAGATTCTTAGGTGATTCCCCAAAAAAGTACTTTAAAATTTGGATTTATATTCCAATTAAGGTTGCAAGAAACTGTAAATTAAGGCATTAGAAAAAGAAAGCAGTTACAAGCCTTCTCAAAGTAAAGAATAAATAAGATGATAGTAATTGTTAAATAATAACAAATATCATTTAGTAATAGATATCATTTATATCTGAATAAACCTGCTTTCACAGGTAGTTTAGGTGGACGGCAATGAAGCCCACAGAGAAAGCTGACATGAAATACACAAACCAGAGAGTCGAAATACTTGATTTCCTGCGCGAACACGAGGGTCATCCCACTGTAGACGACGTTTATGATGGGGTCAGAAAAAAACTGACGCGTATAAGCAAGGCTACCGTATATAAAAATCTCAAATTCCTTACGGAGAAAGGGTTACTGGAGGAAGTGAATGTAAAAGGGGTCTCAAGATTTGAAGCGAATTTCATTCCACATCACCATCTCATCTGCCGGGAGTGTGGAATGATGGAGGATTTTAATTCAGAACAATTGTTGGACTACTCGATGAAGATAGCTGAGGAAATAGACGGATTTACTATTGTTTCAACGAGCACTAACTTTTATGGCATCTGTAAGAAGTGTAAGGAGTGTAAGGAGAAAACATAACTTGAGCAGAACATCAAGGGGGAACAGTGTGCTATCCAGGTGTACAATGGTATATCCTTCAGATGGTCAAAGATAAAGATCCGGTGATATACAACACTGTACTTCAGATTCTCACTGATGAAATTGAACACGAAGATGATCTGCAAGCCGTGACGGAATACATCGACTTGCTTCAGCGCAAATATGATCTTGTGCAGTAAGTAAAAAAACGAGGGATATGAATGGTTGAGTTGCTTTTATTAAGCCGGCTTCAGTTTGCCATAACAGTTGCGTTCCATTTCCTGTTCGTTCCACTAACACTGGGACTCGCATTGTTGGTGGCAGGCATGGAAACAATGTACTACAAGAACAAAGATGAAACCTGGCGAAGGATGGCCGATTTTTGGGGTAGGATATTCAAGATAAACTTTGCAATAGGTCTGGTAACAGGTCTTGCAATGACATTCCAGTTTGGTACGAACTGGGGTGCCTATGCGGAATTCATGGGAGATATCTTTGGACCACCTTTAGCAGTGGAAGCATTACTGGCTTTCTTCCTTGAAGGTACTTTTTTTGGCGCATGGATATTCCTGGACCGCAACCGTCAGAAACTAAAGGCATTTTCCATGTGGATGGTCGCTCTGGGTACCAACATATCTTCATTATGGATTATCACTGCTAACGGTTTTATGCAGAATCCAGTCGGCTATGAGATGGCTACTGATGGGAGCAAGGTGGTTATGACAGATTTCTTTGCTCTACTTACAAACAGCTATGTGTGGTACATGCTGGTACACACTCTGCTTTCAGCTTACCTGTTAACCGCATTCCTGATCATGGGAATCTGTGCGTATCATTTCCTTAAAAGGAACAACAATGAAGTGTTCAGGAAGTCTTTCAGCATAGCAGTTACCATAGCACTCTTTACTGCAGTCCTGCTTCCAGTTCTTGGTCACGGTTATGCACAATATGTTGCTGAGCTTCAGCCTGCTAAAGGAGCGGCAATGGATGCGATATGGGAAACAGGTTCCTCAGTGCCCATGTATCTAATACAGATGCCTGATTCAAGCACTGGTTCCAATAGTGTTCAGTTGCTGGGAATTCCAGGGCTTGCAAGTTTCCTGTATACAGGAAGTTTCAGCGGAACGATAACAGGACTTAACCAGCTGCCTCAGGCTGAATTACCACCTGTAGAAATGGTATTCTGGAGCTTCAGGCTGATGACAATTCTGGGATCTCTGTTCATCATAGAGGCTCTTTTAGGCTTATATCTTCAAAAGTCAGGCAAGCTGTACACATCGGATAAGTATCTGAAGCTACTGATGTGGTCAATTCCGCTTCCATATCTTGCCATCACCGCTGGCTGGATTGTAGCTGAGGTAGGAAGGCAGCCATGGCTGGTATATGGTTTGTTAAAGACAGCTAATGGTATATCCTCGGTTTCCACTTCAGATGTGTTGTTAAGTGTTGTCCTTATCAGTACATTCTATCTGATCCTGATGGTCTTTGAGATATACCTCATAAGGAAAACCGTAGTCAATGCTACAGGAGTTGAGTGAAGATGTTCGATTTCCTTACTCATGACATGCTGGCTGTTATCTGGTTTTTCCTGTGGTGTGTAATATGGGGAGTTTACTTCATAGTAGACTCGTTTTCCCTTGGAGCAGGTCTTTTGGTACCTTTTATTGCCACAAATAAGGTGCAGAGGATACAAATCCAGAGATCTGTGGGTCCTTTCTGGGGCGGTAATGAAGTATGGCTCATCCTGGCTGCAGGTGGAACATTTGCTGCATTTCCTCTGGTATTCTCTAAGATGTTTACCTTCCTGTATCTTCCTATGATGTTGCTGCTCATCGGCCTGGTCGCAAGGGGCATTTCCGTGGAATATCTCCACAAGGATGATAATCCCCAGATACAGAAAGTCCTTATGTGGGGATGGTTCGCTGGAAGCCTGCTGATCTCTCTCGTCCTGGGAGTTGCATTTGCGAACTTCTTCAAGGGGCTTGAAATCGCTTCAGGAGGAGTTTATAAAGGCACCCTTCCTGGACTTTTCGGCCCGTATGCATTAATAGGTGGTGTCCTGTTCGTGCTTATGAGTGTTACTTCAGGTGCACTCTGGATCAATGTCAAGACCGAAGGTGCAATAGCTGCAAAAGCAGGTGATCTGGCAAAGAAGAGCACTCCTATTGTATTTGTACTTGTTCTGGTCTATCTGGCATATTCCTTTGTGGGTATAGAAGGTTTTACAACCAACTATTCAGCCACACCAGCTCTGTACTTATTGCCAGTTCTTGCGGTAGTGGCAGCTATCCTTGCTGGGGTTTTTGCAAAAAAGGATAAGGGATTCCCGGCCTTTTTCAGCAATCTCCTGGCGCTTCTTTTCGTTGTTCAAAGCGGGCTTGCAAGTATCTATCCTTACATGCTTAAGTCCTCTGTTTCTCTTGAATACGGAATAGATATTTTTGAGGCAGCATCAAGCCACATGACCTTGAGCATCATGTTGGGAGGAGCATTGGTATTCGTACCCATAGTCATCATCTATCAGCTGTGGGTATATACTCTGTTCAAAGAAAAGATAAAAGAAACAGAACAGGTCGATTACTGACCTGTTTTCACTTATTTTTCACTTCTTCTGTCACTTTATCTACGAAGCATAGATAACCGTAGACATATATCATAATTAAAACAGCACACATGTCAAGTGTTTCTGGCTTCTTCCAACTCACACAGAGCCTCTACACTTGGTTAAAAAGCAGCTTCCTTAGCTCTTTTATTATGAAATAGTGCAAGTATACCCTCCGACAGCAATAAAGAACTTATGTTTTATTAATTCTCTTTTTATTCTGCGCCGAAGCTAATTACAAATTCAGTCCCATTATCTCTTTTAAGCTCTACCTGACCGTCTAACTGTTCTACCAGGATATTTACAAGCTGCACACCAAGAGTCTCCGTATTCTCTAAGTTTATTTCCTTGGGAATACCAATCCCATTATCTGAAATAATTAAGGTATATCTTTTACCTTTTTTGAAAAGCTCCCCTCTGGTATCCAGCTCACTGGTAGCTTCTTCACTGAAGAGTTTAATCTGGATTTCTCCTGTTCTTTTGTCTGGAAATGCATACTTTAAGGAATTGGAAACAAGTTCGTTAACAATAATTCCTAACGGAACTGCAATATCCATATCAAAGAAGATGTTTTCTTCAACATCCAAATTTAAGCTGGTATCGAGACTGCCAAGTTTATAAGTCTGGAAAAGATTTTCAACAAGCCTTTTCAGGTATGGTGAGAAATTTAGTTTATCGGTTCCTCTGCCTTCGTGCAACTCTTTGTGGATAAAGGCAATTGACATTACTCTGTCCTGACTCTCCCTGAAAGCGTTAAGAACTTCCAAATCCTCAGCAGATCCTCTGCTTCCGAACTTTTCAGCCTGTAAGTCAAGAAGGGAAGAGATCACTTGGAGATTATTTTTTATTCTATGATGGATTTCTTTTTTTCTGGCTTCTTCAGCTTTTGCTAGCAGCTTTTCCGTGTTGACTTGCTCAGTAATGTCTCTGACAATAGCTGAGATAGCCATCAGCTTTCCAGAAGCGTCAAAAATCGGAGAATAAGTTATTGAAACATTTATTATTGTGCCATTCTTTTTTTGCCGTAAAGTTCGGTAATGCTGGATTTTTTCTCCCTGTTTAACCTTTTCAATTATCTTTTTTATTTCTCCTTTGATGCTTTCTGGTTCAAGGATTGAGACATTTTTCCCAATAATTTCTTCAGCTGAATAACCGTAAATATGCTCTGCCGTCTTATTCCAGCTGGTAATACTACTATCGAGAGACCCTGTTAAAATGGCATCATTTGACGATTCCACAGCATCCGCTAATATCCTAATTTTCTCTTCTGCTTTCTTACGCTCAGTTATGTCCTGAACTGTGCCTCTTATTCTAATAGGAGTATTTTTCTCATCAATGACAACTTCTGCCTGTACATGGATTACGCGGTTTTCCCCATTGGCTAAAACAATCCTATTATCAATGCAGTAAGATTTCCCGTTTAAAGCTTGTTTAACCGAATCATCCACATAGCATCGATCTTCGGGATGTATGTAATTTAAAAATTCGCTATAAGCTGGGGGTAACTCTTGAGGATTAAGCTCAAAAATTCTATAAAGCTCATTAGACCACCATATTTTACCGGTTACAAGATTCCAATCCCAATTTCCAATATGAGCGATTTTTTGGGCTTCAGAAAGACTTTTTTCACTTTCCTTCAATGAGTTGTATGATTTCTCAAGTTCTGCTGTACGCTCTTCGACTAGTTTTTCTAAACTATCATGTGCTTTTTTTAGAGCTTCTTCTGCCTGTCTGCGCTCGGTGATGTCCCGCGCCGCTCCTATCAATCCTATGATGTTGCCCTGTCCATCATAGTACGGTGTTTTTACGGTCTGGAGGATGCGCCATCCATGTGATGTAGATATTCTTTCCTCTAAGGTTGTCCCTTTTCCGGTCTCCATGACTCGTTTGTCATCCTCCGCTAGCTTCTTGGCTATCTCAGGAGGGTGAAAATCGGCAACGGTCTTATTGAGGACCTCTTCAGGGGATTCGCCCATAAGCCTATAGTAAGCTGGATTTGCCAGGATCATCCGGGCTTCTCTATCCTTGACGAAGATGGCGTCCGAGACGTTCTCCATGATGTCTCGGAGGAAAGCCTCGCTCTCCCGGACCTCGTTCTCGATGCGACGCAGCTTCATAATCTTGTGAAGCTCATTAGCCACCAATTGGAGCTGCATGACATCGCGGTCGTCGTACTTATCCACCTTGTTGCCCACACCGAAGATGATCCTCACCTTGCCGTTCTCGGTGACCGGCACGCTCATGAATCGCTTCACTGTAGCGTGTCCGGCCGGCAGTCCTTTTTGGTTCGGTGAGGAAGGAAAGTCATTGCAGACCACCGGCCGCTTTAGCCGGACGCAATCGACCCAGTTACCTGCCTTTTCAATAGAGTAGTGCCCTTCGTTCCCTGCTGTGCATGACCTCAATGCTTCCTGGTTCCAGGTGGTGAGGATGATCTCTTTCTCGTCCTCGGAGATGAGATGGAAGAAGCCGATCATGCTATCGGTTATCTTGACGGCTTGATTGAGTGCGAAATCGTAGAGTTCGCGGTCTGATAGGTTCGATGATCGGGTATAGAGCTCGTATAAGCCGGTCGCTCGAGCCAGTTCGTTGCTGAGCTGGTGCTCCGCCTGCCTGCGCTCGGTTGTATCCTGGGTTATACCAAAACCGCTTACGACAGCTCCATCTTTGTCAAACTCAAGATATGCTTTTTCACGTACCCACTTGATCTTACCGTCTACGATAATGCGGTGCTCGATGTCGTATGGTTTTCCAGCCATCCCTGCCTTCGACTCATTATCAACATATTCCCTATCACCTGGATAAACTGTTGAAAGAAAAGTCTCATAGGTCAAAGGAGTACCCTTTGGAATGCCGAAGATACGATGATTTTCATCGGACCATGTTAATTCGTTTTTATGCACATTCAGACGCCAACTTCCTACATTTCCCACAGCTTGGGCACGGTCTAAATCATCAACCAGAGTATTGCGTTCCTCTAGCGACTGGGCTAACTTGATGTTACTGTGGCTTAGCTGTGAGAGCATATTGGCAAGTTTCATGAAGAAGGACATGCTATTTTCAACAGTTTCTCTGCTCAGCTGTGGAACTTTTTCTAGAGCTGCTATGTATTCCTCTTCATTAAATCCATATTTTCTAGCCTGGGTTCGGAAGAGTTCGTAGTCCACAGGCTCGTCGTCAAAAAAGAACTGACCTGAGAAGATGTTGCCGACATGCTGGCCGGCAACAATGATAGGAGTTACTATGTCCCACATGTTGTTTTTGCACCTGTACAGCTTAAACTCTCCAGGAGGAACGCCTGCGGACAGCTTTGTATCACTTTCCACACAGTGCTTGCAAGTTTCGGGGTGGACCCTATGGAACTTGGTGCAGATATCCTGCCATCCAACACCTATCAGAACATTGCCTTTGAGATCAAGCAAGGCCATGGTAATGTGAGCAAATTTATAAAAGTCATCCATGATGGACTGGACTGCCTGAATATCAATGATCTCTGTCAGCTCAAGGTTTTCTGCCTTCCTGGAAGTTGAGAGGTTATTCTCCAGCTTCAGCCCAAAATGTTGCTCATTCTGGCCCGATTCTTCCTCAGCCCTTTTGTGCTTGGTGATATCCCGGTTCAGTGCCATATTCTCGGCACGTAAGTCTTGATTAACCTTTTCCAATTCAGCGATCCGTTTTTCTATTTGGATCTCTAGTTCATCTTTCTCTGGAAGGTTAGAAGTACCCATAATTCCCCGATCCCTCTTTTAAAGTAGGAAATTAGTATTTGTTAGACACTTTTGTCTAATCTTTTTGTTAAATAGAATTTGACATAAACGTGATCACAAGCGGATCTCTAATATCTTACGACAGGTTAATTCTTTACTTAGTATTTATAAAATTACCTTATAATATTGTTTTACATACTAAGAAGCCATCTGGACACTATTTTTAACTCACACAAAACCTCTACACTCAATAAAAAACAGCTTCCTTCCTCTTTTATTATGAAAAGTTCAAGGCTTCACAGAGTCTTCGACAGCGTCGGTATCGAATGCAGGTATCTCTACAGGCAATCTAACGTCCAAATTAACGCTAACTCGCCTATAGAAATGTCCGCAAATATCCTGAAGATATCAAATTGCGTGCGGCCACTCCAATATCTTTTCCTCATTTCAGGATAGAGCTTGAATAATCTGTAAGAACTTGGATAGAAATTCCAGAAACAATGTGTCAGCTATAACACGCTTTTTATGGCAGCGGCCGATTCTACTTTTCTTTTTTGCCAGTGACTTCCCGATATCTGCTCACTTCGTGAGCATGCGGGCGTGGAGGAAAGTTTTCAGAGGAGTTGATTAAATAGAAACTTGACAACTAAGAGCCTATCAGGAAAATCGATAACGATGTTAGTAAAAGTCACCTTTAATCAGAAAGAGATTTGAGAAAATTTTCATAAAAAAGTTATATTGAAATATATAAAAAATTAAAATTGGAAAATTAAAAAAATTAGTGCGAGAGGTGCGATTCGAACGCACGAACTCCTACAAGACTGGACTCTGAATCCAGCGCCTTTGACCTGGCTGGGCAACTCTCGCGAATCGATTAGTATTTGTTAATAAAACTAGTTTTTATGAAAACTCTGAATCTGGCGTCTTTGGCCTGGCTGGGCAACCCTCGCACGATATAGCTTATGTTCCAGCAGCACATAGTAGTGTTCTTTGTTTTTATACCTTTTCCTTGAAAGCCTTTTCTGAGGATGGAATATATCCTTAACTTCAGGAGAATTGTCGTTTTTCTGGAAGCCGGGTCTAATGCTGAAAATCAAGAATTGATGAAATTTTTCATTTCATCAATTTCAGGATAAGAGCTTTCTGGGCATGCAGGCGATTTTCTGCCTCCTCAAAGACTACGGAGTTCGGGCCGTCCATGACCTCGTCCGTAATCTCCAGGCCTCTTCGGGCAGGCAGGCAATGCATTACTATTACTTCCGGCTTTGCAACTCCAAGGAGTTCGGTATTGACCTGGAACCTGATAAAGTCTCTCAGGCGCTTTTCCTGTTCGGCTTCGTCGCCCATGGAAACCCAGACATCCGTATAGATAATGTCTGCATCCTTTGCGGCAGCTTTCGGGTCATCTGTGATTGAAAACTTGCCTCCAAGAGCTTTTGCCTGTTCGAGAAACTCGGCTTTTGGCTCATAGCCTTTCGGGCAGGCAATGACAAATTCCATTCCCATGATAGCTGAGCCAAGAAGGGCAGAGTTGCAGACATTGTTTCCATCTCCTACCCAGGCGAATTTCAGGCCTGCGAACTTTTTCTTGAATTCCAGGATGGTCATGAAGTCGCCAAGGATCTGGCATGGGTGTTCCCTATCCGAAAGCGCATTAATCACCGGGATTGTTGAGTATTCGGCTAATTTTTTTACAGTTTCGTGACTTATAACCCTTGCCATGAGTCCGTTCAAATAACCTGAAAGAGTTCTGGCGGTATCCTCAATAGTCTCTCCTCTTCCCACCTGGATATCTTTTGAGTTCAGGTAAAGGGCATGTCCTCCAAAATCAGTCATTGCAACCTCAAAGGATACCCTGGTCCTTGTGGAGGATTTCTCGAAAATCATCCCGAGGCTTTTGTTCTTCAGGAACTCTGTGGATTCTCCTGCCTTGCGCTTTTCTTTCAGTTCCGCAGCAGATTCGAGGAGTTCGTAAATCTCTTCCCTGGAAAGGTCAGTTATCGAAAGTACATCCTTCTTCATCGTTTCAACCCCGACTTCATTCTGGCTGAATTTAAACTTTATATTACTGCATAGTACTTATTTGCACGTCGTACTTTTTCAGAGCTTTTCAGGCACTCAGCCTCTAAGTTCTTTCATATGGTCAATTCTCTTCTGGATGAGGGCAGCAGTACCAATATCTTTCCGGAAAAAAAGCTTTCCCCGGATATTTTCAAGCGCATTCTGCGCAATTTTTTCGGCTGCATCTATAGTTTCCGCACACCCTACGACTGCAATGGCACGGGAGCCAGTTGTGTAAACTTTCCCTTCTTTTTCGTAAACACTGGCGTAATAGATGGAAGCTTTCCCTATATCTTCTACAAATACCTCGCTGTCTTTTTCAGGATTATCAGGATAGCCGGCAGGAACCGCATATTTACACACGGTCGCTTTTCTGCTAAAGCTTACAGGCAGCTTTCCAAGAGTTCCTTTAACCATTGCAGACATAATTTCCACGAAGTCTGTTTCAATAAGGGGAATTACGTTCATAGCTTCGGGGTCTCCGAATCTGGCATTGAATTCTACTACCTTGGGACCGCTGACTGTAAGGATGAACTGCCCGTACAGGATACCCTTGTATCCTGTTGCCGTTTCCTCATAAAGTGCCTTTACAGTATCCTGCATAATCTTTTTTGCCTTTTCAAGGTCTTCTGGAAGCATAAAAGGCAAGATCTCCCCGGCGTCCGTATATGAGCCCATTCCGCCTGTATTGGGCCCAAGGTCACCTTCATACGCTCTTTTGTGATCCTGCACTGCAGGGAAGAAAACAAGGCTCTTTCCGTCCACCAAAGCCTGAAGAGTAAACTCTTCTCCAATGAAGCGCTCTTCGATAACTACAGGCCCTTTCTCAAGAAGCTCACTTGTATAAGTCTTGGCTGCTTCGAGGTCGGGAAGCTGGTCTCCCATAACTTTCACTCCTTTTCCCCCTGTCAGGCCCGAGGGCTTGACTGCAACATCACCGAGCTTTTCGATGAAAGCATATGCGGGTTCTTTCTCAGTGAAAACCTCATAGGCAGGACAACCTTCAATTCCATACTTTTTCATAAAGTTCCTTGCCCAGGCCTTATCAAATTCGATAATTGCACAGGCTTTTTTAGGCCCTACAACTGGGATCCCGGTTTCCCAGAGAGCATCTGCAATTCCTGCTGCAAGCGGAGCTTCAGGGCCCACAAAAACCATTTCGATATTCCTGGCTTTTGCATACTCAACGACTTTTTCAATTTCGGTTTCTTTCTCAAGGAGAAAGTCCTCACAGAGGGCAGCAATTCCTGGATTTTTTTTTGCCATTAACGCATAAAGGGAAGGGTTATGCTTGCTTTTCTTAATTCCTTCAGCGATTGCATGTTCCCTTCCACCGCCGCCGATAAGCAAAATATTCATTTTTATTCTCCTCTTTTTTAAAAAGATTACTTTATTATATTCAAATTTAGTTTTAATATGTGTCAAGAAGGAAATGAGATTAGAAAAGTTAGTTGGATTTTCTGTCCTCAAAACCTTTCAATATTACTTTAAGCAGCATATCTATTTTTATCGACAATAATTTCTAATCAGGAATATGCTGAAGGACTTCCTAGTTCTCTATTTCTTCCGATAAATATCTTCTCATTGTTAGGCTTCAAATTTAACTAAAAATCCTTCTTATTAATATTTTTCTAGAGTTTTGCGCAATTCTTTCCGATAATATAAATTCATTTCCCTGAACCAGAACTCCAGGTTTTCTTACCAGGTGAAAACTCGTTCCCTTCCCTGAGACACAAAACCCAATTTTTATTATGTAAAAAATGAGTAAACTCTTTTCAGGAGATGAAAAGTATGAATCCAAATCCATATGAAATCTTCCAGAAAGAGTGTCCTGAAGTAGCAGCACGTTTTAATGAGCTTATTGAAGCCCAGAAAGCCTTGAAAGGACTTGATGCCAAAACAAAACAGTTAATCAACATAGCCATCCAGACTGCGAATCGAAATCCACGGGGCGTACAGCTGCATGCAATGATGGCAAGGAACGAGGGTGCAACTCGTGAAGAAATTATTGCTGCAGTGGTCTTGAACCTACATCACTCCGGTTTTGCTAGCGTTCTTGAGTGTCTCCCTGCAGCTATTGATGGGTTTGAAGGCAAAATTTGAAAAGCTTCAGTACAAGAAGGTGCTCTCGAACTTTCCTTACTTTAAGAGATCGCTTGCACTCACAAGAGGGACAAGTTCTGCACCTGCTTCCTTCAAGTTTTCTTTCGCTCCTTCTTCCCTGTCCACGACACTGATTACGTATTTGATTTTTGCTCCGGTTTCCCTGACAACTTCGATTGCATCTTTGACCGAGCCTCCGCTGGTCGTTACGTCTTCGAGCATTACAAGCCTATCATCTGGTTTAATATCTCCCACAAACCTGCTTTTTGTGCCGTAGTCTTTCATAGCTTTCCGGACTATAAGCAGAGGAAGTTCGGTTTCCATGGAGACTGCGGTTGCCAGAGGGACACCCCCGAGTTCCACTCCTGCAATTGTGTTTACATCCATCTCCCTTATCCTGAGTGCTGCCTGCCTGGCTATAAGCTTCAGGGTTTTTGGGTCAGTACTGGCTTTTTTGATGTCTATATAATACTTACTTTTCTTTCCCGAGGCGAGCGTGAAGTCTCCGTAGCGGACAGCTCCGCAGGCTTTGAGGGCTGCGATCAGTTCCTGTTTTTGTAGCTCTAGCTCATTTTTTGTTTCCAATTTGCTCATTATCTCACCGGTTTGCAGCCTTATTAGTTATTTGTTTTTCATTAAGTGTTTTCAAATCTAATTGTTCTTTTATCTCTACTAATCTACTAATTGCTCTTTGTCTTCAGGAATCGTAATCAGCCTTTTTCAGGTTCTTTTTTTCATAACTTTATTAATTCCTAAAAGTTTACCACGGTTCTTTCTTTACACCTGCAAAGTATCCTATTATATTTGTTGTAAGATGAAGCAGAGGAGTCATTATGAGGATTGTTATCATTATCGAGGGGGTAAAATTGCTCACAAACCATTCAGGAAATGTAAGATATACGAAAACCCAGGCTCCCACGACAAAATCCAGCTGGTCTACAAGTGGGAAGGAAGCTCCCCTTTTCATACCCATTCTGCGCTTGAAGAAGCTCTTGAACATGTCTCCGAAAAGTGAACCGCAGGCAAGGGCAAGAACAACTTTGAGCGCACTAGGGTAGTCAGGGCCGAAAGCTGGCATCTCAATCCCCAGAATCTCGAATCCCCTTGAATTTAACCAGATCTGGATGCTGCCCGCAAGAACTCCGAAAAAAATACCTGAAAAAAGCCCTCTGTAGGTTTTCCCATCTCCTATGATTCTTCTCCCGTCCTTTAAAGTCCTGCCTCCATCAATCGGCTTTCCACCACCGAAAACAGCTGCAAATGGGTTGGGGAGATATGCCGGAAGCATCAGCCAGAATGCTTTAATTATCAGCTCGATCGTGATATCAACTCTTTATCTCGATTTTATTCTTTTTAGAGGCAGAACTTGACTTCTTTCATATCTCTATATTCTTTCTTTTTTATATGAATTGGCTGTAAAACGTACCCGTAACATGTGCTCACTGTTTTCCCCTACTTTCCAATTCTTCAGGTACGTTTAAATAATGGGCTTATGTAACTATTAACCCTATTTAATTGTATTTATTTTATTAAGTTTTCACTTTAATTCTACATTTCAAGGTATTTTGTAAACTCACTCCTCTAGAATATTTTTTCCGGCAAACGAAAGTGAAAAAAAGAGTTGATAAAAAATAAGGTTTTTATATTTCTTTACTTTTACGAGATCGGCTTCGCTTTTTCGCTTTAGTTATTAAAACTAATCTGTTTGCATTTTTTATATGTTAGTTATCATCTCTATTTTTTTACTCAGATGGTCTTTATACAGAAATGTCTGGGACTTCATAGGGGTAAGTCGGTTTGGTTTGTCAAGTGTGGTTATTCTCTTCTCTTAGCTGAATCGGAAATATTAAATTTCTAAATTATTCTCTGACTTCATTTTATCCTGAAACCTGGACCCAAATTATTAGTCAGTTGAATTATAATATTTTTCTTATGAGGCTCAAGATTTTTTATCTGGGTGGCGGTATTATAATACCTTCTATATTTGATTATTTTTTTATAGTAACCTGTGTCAATCGTAATTGAAAGGTTTTCAATTTCCTTTTAATATATACAACTTTAAATAGTATGAGTACATTATTAATTATTGGAGATGAATAACCTTCTAATTATATACGTATGCAGGTTTAATTGTTAAGTCTGTATGGCCCTTCCCATCAATCTCATAAAATGAGGCTCTAGTAGTCGGTTATAATCATAAAATATTTGCTTTTAATAACCGGTTGTTGGACTTAAAACGGAAACAATCCGCTACATCACGTAAAAACGTTTTTTATTCCCTTTAAATTTTCAAAACAAAATACGTTACCGTATAAATATATGTACTGTGTATATATTTAGCAATTGTTGTCAGTTTTAAAAGGTGATTATAAAAATATTCTTTGAAGGTCAAAATAAAAATTACCGGATATTTTTTAACTGACAAACTTATCTATAAACTATAAATAAGTATGAAGGGGTTATCATGAAGGACTATGAAGTAAAAGTGCTGGACGAAAACGATCATATTTTCATTGAAACGTTAAGGAATCTCGGGATGTCCAGAAATGTCGCTACAACCATGGCATATCTTATGAATGTGGACGAAGCATCATCCCGTGAAATCGAAATCAGTACCGGATTAAGACAACCTGAAGTCAGTCTTGCAATGAGGCTGATGCGCAATCAGTCCTGGGTTAGTGTGCGTTCGGAAAAAAAACCTGGTAAAGGTCGCCCGATAAAGATTTATGCTTTAGCGGCTCCAGTTGACGAGATCATAAGTTATTACGAAGATAAAATTTACAAGGAATCTCAGGCAACCATCTCAGCAATTAAGAAGCTGAAGGTCATGAGTAAAAAGGTGCCTCTTACTCCCTCAAAGTGAAGGTTTTCAAACAAGCTTAGCTCCATAATGGCTGACACTCCTCCTCTGGAATTCGACCATTATGGAAATAAAACCTTCTCGGGATTTTCATTCCCTGTCTTCATTCCTTTGAATTTTCTTCTGCTGAATTCACGTGATGTTTGTATTGAATATTAAGCTAATTCTGGTTTTTCTAACTTGTTTGATTTTTCAGTCTCCTTTTCAGGATTTTACCTCAGTTTTCTATACTATGATTTTCTCTATGTCACGACTATCGACAGTATAGAGAAATTCTATCGATATCCTATAACCATAGAAAATACGAAAAACGCGGAAAAACTGTAATTTCGTAAATAAGCCCTTTCAATTAGTCCTCTCGAGCGCAGCGAGAAGGACCCCGTGCTGTTGCGATTACATCGCAACTCCCAGAAAATCTCCGATTTTCTGTGATCCCGAAGCGGAACTCGGGAAGGACCGCGTATTCCCGAAGCGGAACTCGGGCGATAAACATGCTCTAAAAAATCCTCTATGAATTTTTAAAAATGTGGAAAAAAGAAGTTGTAATAAAGAAGGGATTCTGCGTTTACGGGAGATTAGCCCCCTGTGACAACTCTCAGAATTGTAAGTCTGTCGGAACTTATCGCCCCGTCAAGGGGAACAGCATTCCCTCCATTTAATACAAGTACCGTTTCCTGATTTATATCCAATGTAGCAAGCAGGTCTTCGTAGGTAGCGCTCTCGGCCATTTCTACGGTCTGCTCGGAAATCTCTCCAGCCTGGATTGTTATGTGTATTTTTTTGCTCACTCTATAGATCCACCGCCGCTTACCTGAATTTCGTTTACGATTTCCTTTATTAACTTCTGCTCCAGTTCATATTCTTTTCTGATGCCTTTCCTTTCTGCATTTCTTTTCTGGAACTTTCCTGTCATTTTCATATCTCCTTACGATTTTTCAGGTTTGCAACACAGTTGGTATAGATCTCTTCAAGCAGACTCGTTTCTTTGTCTCTTCGAGATGTATATCCAATGATTATAATGATTTTATGTTTTAATTAATGTTTTGGTTGACAATGCTTTGGTTAACATATTTGATTTTCAAACCCTATAACTGCTATTCCTCTAAATTCTAGTCATATGTATAGGTTAACGTTGAAGTTGATATCGTTCAAAAGCTTGACAATAAAGCTCCAAAATAGTATTTTAAAAATAAATCCAGGTTATATTTATTCCAAGACTAATTTTTATGGAAAAAGTAAACAATATTATATATATTTCAAACTTAAAGCAAAAAGTTCTAATATATGATGGGTTCGGAAAAAAGGTCTAAATAAAGAATAAGCGAGAAAAGAGATAAGCAAAAACTGGAAAAGGTTGCCGAATTCGTAACTTTAATCTGAATTCGTAACTTTATTCGTAACTTTATTTATACATCAGCCGGGATTCGAACCCGGGTTCGAGCGTTGGCAACGCCCGGTGATAACCGCTACACTACTGATGTGATATGGTGCCCAGACCCGGATTCGAACCGGGGACAACTGCCTCTTCAGGGCAGCGCTCTCCCACTGAGCTACCTGGGCAGGCAGATATATTTCACTACCTATAAACTATTATTTAAAGATGGTAGTGCTTTAATCTTTCCAGAAAAATCTTCGGAAAGTTTTTGAGTGGGCCCGCTGAGATTCGAACTCAGGACCTCCGCCATGTCAAGGCGACGTCATAACCGTCTAGACCACGAGCCCACGTTGTTTGTTACTTATTCTTTGCATCAGGAAAAATTGATCCGGAACATTAACGTTTAAAACAGTTATACATCAGCCGGGATTCGAACCCGGGTTCGAGCGTTGGCAACGCCCGGTGATGACCGCTACACTACTGATGTGATATGGTGCCCAGACCCGGATTCGAACCGGGGACAACTGCCTCTTCAGGGCAGCGCTCTCCCACTGAGCTACCTGGGCAGGCAGATATATTTCACTACCTATAAACTATTATTTAAAGATGGTAGTGCTTTAATCTTTCCAGAAAAATCTTCGGAAAGTTTTTGAGTGGGCCCGCTGAGATTCGAACTCAGGACCTCCGCCATGTCAAGGCGACGTCATAACCGTCTAGACCACGAGCCCACATTGTTTGTTGTTTCCGTTTTTCGCACCAAAGTGCAACCCCATAGTACGCATCATCATTTATATAAGTTTTGGGTGATCTGAATTTTACCTGCTCGAAGCAGCTTATAAATGATAAAAAATTTTGCATCTCCTCTAATCTATTTTTCACTGTGCTCTCTGACTTTGCACTCTCAGTTCAGATTTTTATTTTCTGCGCAATTATTAAAAGTTCTTTCATTCATTTCTTAACGTTTCACTTTAATGTAGTTTCACTTTATGTATATTCTACCTATTCTAAGAATCCTGCCATCTAAAATACAATGAGCAAGCCTCTAAAATAGCATGAACTCAATATTTCGGTTGAAGATAATATGAACGGAGCATTCGATAAAACAGGGACGTGCCGGACAATTCCGGAAATTCAGAATAAAATTGATGCTGGAGATGCCGTGGTTCTCACGGCTGCAGAACTTCGCGCGAGAATGCGGGCAGGGGAGGAGATAAAGCTTGAAGATGTGGATGTCGTAACTACCGCAACTCGCGGCATCATGAGCGGAACGTATGCTGTACTTTCGTTCAAAGTCTCAGAGCCCGACTCGTTTGTTAAAGCTTCTAAAGTCCTGCTGAATGGCGTGCCGGCAGTTGTGGGTCCCTGCCCTAACGAAAGGCTTGGAGTCGTGGATCTGATAGTACTCGGGACAGCTCACAGCGAATCAGACGCACATTACGGAGGTGGACATCTTTTAAGGGAGATGGTGGAGGGAAAGACCATTAAAGTTGATGTAATCACCAGTGAAGGACACCGCTTTTCAGTGGAAACATGGCTCTCTGAAATCCCCTTTGCACGGCTCCATGCAACAAGGCATGCCTTTAAGAATTACAGGGCATTCGTAAATCCTGGAAAAGAGTCTATTAAAACAATTTTCCATGCCCTGCCATTTGAAGGTGAATTTAAGGAGATGACTTTTTGCGGCTGCGGTGAGTTAAACCCAATTGAAAACGACCCCAAACTCGAGACTATCGGAATCGGGACAAGGGTGCTTCTTAACGGAGCAGACGGATTTGTTACGGGTTCAGGCACCCGAAGCTCCCCGGATAACCCTAACCTGACAGGTTTTGCGGACCTGCATGATATGAATCCTGAATATATGGGAGGTTTTTCAACTTCTGCGGGTGCTGAGATTATCAATACCTGGGCTGTTCCAATCCCAGTTCTTCACGAGGGAATGCTGGAAAATATCCTGAAGCTGGATAAAGAAATTCCACTTAAGCTTGTAGATCTTGCAGGCAGAATCCCTCTATGTGAAATTACTTATGGAGATGTATGGGACGGCACAGACCTTACAGTCCGCTATGAGCCGGAAAAGTGCCTGAAATGCAAGATATGTCTGGTTGAAGAAGCCTGTCCCATGGGAGCCGTCTACCGTACAGAGGATAAAAAGGCTGTCCATTCCAGCTCTCTTTGCTTTAACTGTGGGCTCTGTATTTCAAGGTGCAGAGGGGATACCTTCAGTGCAAACCTGGGTTCTGTCAGGTGTGCAACTGGAGGGTGCCTGAGGGATATTAAAGTAACACTGCGCCAATCAGACCGTGCCAGGGCATTGAAAGCTGCTGAAGAACTCAAAGAAAAGATTCTCACCGGCGCATTCAGACTCAAGGAGCCTGTAGAAAAAATAAGCTGGAGAGAATAAAATCGAAAAAGCCGGAGAGAAAAACTAAAAGCTCTAAGCCCGCCGAAATACTTTATAGAAGGCAATGAAGACGATAGAAAGCAATGACCACTAAGTATGTTTTTTCTCTCCCTAATTGCGCCTCACCCGAGATCCACTTCGGGAGCACGGGAAACCGGAGATTTTATGGGAGAGGGGGTACAGATTTACAGTATCTTCGTGGGCGTGGTTATAGAGTCGGGAATGAGTTTGTGTAAATAGCTGCCCGGATCTATAAGTTTCTGTTTTCATATCTTCTGTGCTTTTAAAGCCGTTTTAAACCGTTTTGTAACCTCTTCCGGACTCAGGGGGATATTGGGAGCTTTTGTATTCCCCGGTTTCAGAATTACATGGATAAAGGAAAGTGCTTGCATGGTCCTGAATTTTCTGAAAGTTTCTATGAGCCCTTCTGTGCTGTTTACTTTAGCCGTATTCCGGATTCCACAGGCCTTTGCAAAAATTTCCAGGTCAATGTAGCGAAGGGCACAGGTTTCCTGCGAACCTGTGGACCCATAGGCGCCATTGTCAAGGCCAATAATTATCAGGTTTTTAGGGGCCTCTTTTGCAACCTCGAGAAGCGCGTTAGGGTTCATCAGCAAGCTTCCATCTCCGTCAAAGGCCACGACTGTCTTCTCAGAGCTGATGGCAAGGCCAAGGCCTATGGAAGAAACAAGCCCCATTGAACCGAACATATAGAAATTAAGATCTCTGTCCCGGCAGGCATAAAGTTCCTTGCAGGGAACTCCAAGATTTGTTACTGTAATTTCTCCATCAAGTTGAGAGGCGATTGCGCAAATTGCATCGTTCCTGAGTATTACTGGCCTGAGGTTTTCCGCTTTAAGATTAAATGCACATGTCCGTTCTATAACCTCAGGTTTTTCTGGCAATCCCGCAGCTTCCCATGCACAACAGTCAGACATTTCCCATACTTTCGGGGAGATAAGAGCTATATGAGGTCTTAAGTTTTCAAAGGCATCTCTTATTACATTTTCAAGAAGAGGGAGCTTTTCGGCCTCGTCAATTATTGTATATTCCAGCCCTGACCCTTCCAGGATTGCCGGGAGGCAGACTCCAAGGGGAACCTGCGCTTCGATGCCTTCACCATAGACCCCACGCCAGCTTGTCAGGATAGGTAAGGGAATTTTGCATATTACATTCAGGGATTCCAGGGCGTTAATCATGTTTCCTAGCCCTGTACTCTGGATCAACATCATGGGTTTTCCCCCTGCCAGGTAAGCTCCGGCACAAATACCCACACCGTTTTCTTCCCTTGTTAATTTGATCTCTGGGAAATTCTCCGAAACCAGAGGAAGCAGGTTCTTGATCCTGTCGCAGGGCAGAGTTGCAGCAAGGTCAATACCTGCTTTTTTCATGATTGCTATAACTTCTTCTTCCGGACTTGCCATAGAAATACCTCTTCAGTTTGCTTTCTCTTATTTCTTCTGCAGTCTTTCCGAACTCATATGTTCAGTTCTTCTAAGGGCACATCAGGGTTTCTGGCAGTAGCTACCGGTGAGATCAGGAAAAGTGTAAAGTCTTCTTTCAGCCGTTCGTATCCTCCGCCTGCAATATTCAGTAGAATATTCTCATCTCTTCCAACTTTTCCGGTTTCTATGGCTTTTAACAGGGATGCAGCTGCTACTGCCGACGGGGGCAGAATATCGATCCCTTCCAGGGATTCGAAAAGGGCTTTAGCCTCAAGGGCTTCTTCTCTGGTAACCGCATACATTATCCCATCAGTATCAACAAGTGCATCATAGAGCCCGCCTGTAACTCCATATGGGGGAGCCCGATTGGTAAGAACAGTGGCGTAAGTTTCTTCTACCTGTTTCTTTGCATCCTTCATGTCAAGCTCGGGAATGATTTCTCTTCTTTTTTCCTTCCAGGCGCTGTACATGGGAATAAAAGGAAGGTTCTGGGCAAGCTGAAGTTTCGGGAGCTTTTGCCCGAACCGCCCGTCGGCCCTCAGGCGCAATGCGGCTTCCCAGGCTGAAATTCCCCCCGTGCCGCTTCCCACTGCCTGGAAATAGTGGTCAGGCATCTTTCCTATAGTTACCGCCGCGTCCAGCATGACTGTGCCCATTCCATCTCTTCTGGCGACATTTCTCGCTCCGCCTTCGGGAACCATGCCAGGCAGTTTTGCAACTCTTCCTGCAAGGTTGATAGCATCAGTATAGTCGTTTCCGGGGCTCATACTTATAAGGTGAATGGATGCTGTAGGCTCTTCGGGCAGCCACAGCGCCGAAATTCCGGAATCAGGCACCACTATGTAGACATCAGTTCCTGTCAAAGCCGAAACGTGGGCGAAAGCCCTGCCTGTGTTTCCTGCAGAGGCTAGGACTATAGCTTTTTCCCCGTTTTCTTTGAGTAGCTGCATTGTAGGGTATGCTTCGAGTTCTTTGAAACTGCAGGTCTTGATAAATGCCTCTTTTTCGGGCCAGTACCCGCTGAACCCTATATAAAGGTTTGAAAGCCCGAGTTCCCTTGCAAGGGCTTCGCTTTTGTAGGTTATGGGCCCGGCAGCTGTAGTAAGTTCTTCCTGAATAGGAAGCCAGGAATGGAACCTTCCGATACCTGGCTGGTTTCTTAGTTCAAGCTTCTTTTCAAAGTACTCCGCCCGCAAAAAGGAGTCGTCGTTCTCACAGGTAAGCCTGTATTGCTGGCCGTATTCTCTTCCGCACTTCAGACATTTCAGTTTGAATCTTCCCATCGCGATCAAAGAAAATTGGGTCTCTTGTTAAATATATATTCCTGAAATGTATTTTATATAGTCGTTTTGTGTTATATTTTTAAATTAATTTCCAGATCTGGATATTCAATTCTCTTAAAGAGAAGAAAATCATTTTATATGATTAACAAGTCGGAGAAATTAAATAAGGCACTTGGGGAAGAAAAGGTTGAGGAACTGGAAAGGAAAGAGGGAAGAACTGGAACGAAAGGAGAGAAGAACGGAAAGGAGAAGATTGAGGGAATGGAAAAGGTAAAAAAAGTAAGAATAAATGGGTAATAAAGTAAGAGAGTAATTTCTAGCACATCTTCTCTTATACTTCATTAAGACTTACGCAGTTGAACAGAAAAACAGCAACACTAAATACTTAACTGTCTAAATCCCAATGATTTTGATGATGCTGCTTGCACTTGATTTGGTACTTCAAGTGCGTAAGTCATATTCATAAAAGACTGGCTGAGTGACTTTTACATGTTCATAACTCCTTCTCTCGCCTTTAGGATAAACAAAGGTAAGGACATCAGACTGCACCCCCAGTTTATAGGAATCGAACAGGTAGACTTCTTTATTTATCTTGGAGATATCTTCATTTATCTTGGAGACATTTTTTACCTCAATTGAAGCACTGGTTAGTCCTATATTTTTTATTTCTATATCATCAAAATCAGAAAAAATCTCCTTTACTTTGGGTTCCAGATTTTTGCTCCCGAAAAGGAATATGTAAACCTGGGTAAAGGGATTGAGACGGTACTCTATACTGATGTCGGCATTGGCTTTATTGAATGCGATTTCCATGTTGTCAAGGTGAATATATTTCCCTTCCCTGAACTGTTCAGCGTCGATCCCAGAAGACACTTTTCCAGCCAGCAGGGCAGCCGAGATTATCAGGGCAATTGTGATTATAGCTTTTATTTTCATAGGTCTTAAGCAGTAATTATCCTTTGTTCTAATATCTCTTTCCTTTGTTTTTGCAATAATGTTAAATATTGTAAGAGTAAAGCTACTCCAGACTACCTGAAAAATAATAAAGAGGCCATAAAAATGAGCAAAAACATTAACTTCATATGTCCCAAATGCGGGAACACCTCTTACGAAACCGGCGAGATCCGCACCACAGGCGGCTTTCTCAGCAAACTCCTCGATGTCCAGAACAGGAAATTCACCCACGTCACCTGCAAGCGCTGTAAATACACCGAATTCTACCAGGCCGACAGCAGCATGCTGGGGAACATTTTTGACCTTTTTACATCAAGATAAGCCGATAAAGGAGTTTTGTAGGAATTCTTTGGCGAAATTACCTTATTCTCCCTTTTTCTCTCTTTTTCTCTCTTTTTTTCGTTTTTTGATTGCTTATTAACCGGGGCTGGGAAGTAGCGTCTTTAACGGAGCTTTTTCACGCTTGACGCAGGAGAGCGGCCTTTTCTATATCTAATCCAAGCAAAAGAATAAACGAGAACACAATAATTGGAAAAAATTGGAACTATTCCACGAAGCCTGCACGCTATTAGTTCTGGAATTAATTTTAATTATTCGGGATAACGAGAAAAAGGCATTTTTCTTTTAATTCTTCGATTTTACGTTCATCAAGATTCTGAATATGTTTGTTCATTAGAGGAGAGAATTGCTTAATCAGGGAAGTTTCAATACCATCTATTTTTTTCTCAATACTTCCCCTTTCTTTTATAAGCATGCATTTTAATTCATTATGATCATTACAGGAGTTTATTCTGTTGATAAGTTTCACAAATTCACTGCCTTTTTCTTTTAATTTGCCGGGAATTTCAGCTTCTTCAAAAATATGGATTAGCTTTAAGATTATTGGTTCTTGCCCTTGCTGAGTATCCCTTGATGCATTAAAATCCGTATTTAGTGACATTATATACACAAACTGTTCCATTACGTCGTCAACTGGCTTTATGACGGTTTCATTCTCCCCAAGTTTTGAGTATGAGTGTTTGTCAAGTGTTAAAACAACTCCTGTATGCCCTCCATGTATTATTGTTTTATCTTTTCCCCAAGTATATATCCCATTTGCCATAACATGAGCCCTGTTTCCGGTGCAAAGCTGAATATTGAGCTCACTGTCTGCTTTTCTATAAAATATATCTGGAGCTGGGTTTGTCTGAGGCACAAGGATTACGTCACAGGCACGTATCAGACGCTGCCTTAAATCAGAATTCACGTATTCATAACAGATCATAATCCCTACCCTGAAATCTTCTCTCAGCTTGAGAATATGGTTCAATGTGCCTGTTTCCATTCCTTCCTCAAAGCCGCATCCTCTTTCATCCCATGCTGCCAGCATTTTTTCATTGTGCACGATTTTAGAATCCGGGATCACAATAGGAGAAATATTTTTCCGTAAGTCCTCTTCTTCAAACTCACGGATGAACAGTTTTCCATAATTCTCAATGTTCTTTTCCTGAACATAATGGCTGCCTGCAACAATAATAATCCCATTTTCATCGGCATATTGCTGTATCTCTTCAAGATATTCAAAAGGTATAGAAAACTCAGGAAATACCACAATGTTGGCTTTTTCCTTTATATCTTCAAGAATTGCCATAACTTTCCTGTGGTAAGCCTCATCAGTCGTAAGTTTTACAACTGAATTTTCTCCATAAACATGATATTTCAATTGTACAGCCGCAATCCGTAAATTAGAGCCCTCAAAAGAGATGTTGCAGCAGTCATGCTGTAAGATCCGGATTTTCTTATTTCCAGGTATGCTTTCAAAATAGTCAATTGACCTTATGACTGGTTTTTTCTGCCCTCTAACGCTGAAAGTGATTTCGTCTTTTCCTTCCGGGAAATATTTTTTTTCAAAATAATCGATTTCAAGCGAATTGTTTTTTCTTTCTTCAGGGGTAAGGAGCCTATTGAAAAGCGTTCTATTCCCTGCTTTGATTGTCAACTTGCCTTTTACTTTTTCAGGGTCATCAAAGATAATTTTGAGTTTCCAGTTTTCGTAGATCATCTTGATAGGGTTGAAAGGCTCTTCAAAATAGTCCTTTGTTTTCCTGTGAACATATTCGAAAAGGTTTTCAAGAAGTCGGTAGTCAATTGAATTAATTTTTTCCAAAAAATCAAAAAGAAGTTTTTCCCTGGTTTTGCAGTCTTTTTCTTCAAAGATCTGCGGAAGGTTCTTAAATGAAGCGCAGATACTTGGGTTGACATCATCAGATAGGGCTTTGGTAACCTCCTCTACAACTTTCTTCAATCTTAGCACATCTATTTCCTCAGGTTTTTCAATTTCCTTCAGAACTTCAAACAGCCCGGTATAGACGCAGTAACAAACATTTGCTTTTTCATATGTTTCAGTTGCTTTTTTGAACTGTTCCATTGCCTGTTTGAGCCGTTTCAGATCAGGCTGCTTTGAAGAAAGTGCTTCGTTTACAAGTTTTCTTCCAGAAAGGTAATATGAGGTAGAATCACAGAGTTTTGAAATAGCCTCGTCTTCTCCAACAGATTTTAGCTTTTCGACTGTTTTTATAGCTTTTTCATATTCACCTGCACGTTTTCCCGCATCGGGCTCAGCTCTGATATTCTTGAGCAGAAAATCGATATATGCACTTAGCCCTGCTCCAGTAACCAGTTCTCTTTCGTGCTTCAGCTCATATTTAATTAAAAAATCCTGATATTTTTTGCACAGCTCGACTGCTTCTTTCAGGCATTTCATTTGATCATATTGATTGCCTTTTTTTGCCAGTTCCAAATTAAATTCAATAAACCTGATTATTGACCCTGATTTTTTACCTATAGTCAGGTACTGCATCGGTTCAGTATAGACTTTTTCGAGTGCTTCTTCGTACCTTTGTTTCGCCTCTTCGATGTGCCCCATATCAGAAAGCAAGTTTCCTAAATTGTTGAGTGTCATTGCTACAGATAATTGGTAGGCTACGTTTTCTGGGTCGTTATTGAGGAGTTTTTGCCTCATATCGAGTGCTTTTTCGTACCTTTGTTTCGCCTCTTCGATGCTCCTCATATCAGAAAGCAAGATTCCTAAATTATTGAGTGTCATTGCTACAGATGATTGGTAGGCTACGTTTTCTGGGTCGTTATTGAGGAGTTTTTCATACATTTCAAGTGCTTTTTCGTACCTTTGTTTCGCCTCTTCGATGCGCCCCATATTCCAAAGCAAGTTTCCTAAATTGTTGAGTGTCATTGCTACATCTAATTGGTAGGCTACGTTTTCGGGATCTGTTTTGAGGAGTTTTTGAGAGATAAAAAGGTGTAGCCCATAGCAATTTTTTGCCTGACGAAAACGTCCCATTTCATAGAAAATGTTTCCAATATCAAAAACGGCATCCAGATTCATCTGAAAACTTGACTGGCAAAGTTTGTTATCAGGATCTTTTGAGAGGAATTCGTCAGTCTTTTTTAAGGCAAGAGAATGGATCTTCAGTGCTTCTTCATATGCCCCCACTGTCTGCATTATACATCCTTTTAAAGTCTGGGCATAGAGTAAAATGTCATTTGCTTTCACCCTTTTTACGGCTTCTTCTGCTTTTTCAAGCTCTATTAAGGCTTCTGTATTTTTTTCTTTTTGTACAAGTTGTGAAGCCTTTTTTAAATGTCTTTTAGCCGAATCTCTCAAACTCTCCGACATAATAAAAAGAATGAATTAAAGATGGCTTAAATGTTGCGTTTTTTTACGATGCAATTGTAGCAAAAAGTGTGAGAATAATAAACGAATTGCTTCTTCCTCTTAGCACACAGGAAAAAGCCGCGCAGACGGCGCGTGGACAAATTCGTGCTCAAAAGGCTGATTACGGTTGACGCGGGTTCGATTTCAGAGCGCTTCGAGCTTTTCCCGTATGAGGCTGAGTTCTTCCTGGAGCTGTTTGTTTTCGGGGTTTTTTTCGCTCAGGGTTTTCAGGATCTCAAGCGTTTTTTCAAAGTTCTCTTTTGCCTCTTCTTTTTGCCCCTTTTCAGAAAACAGAGTTCCAAGATTGTTGAGCGTTATTGCTGTATCTGACAGATATTCCGTGTTTTCAGGATAACTTTTAAGGAGCTTTTTATATGTTTTGAGGGCTTTTTCGTAATTTTCTTTTGCTTCTTCGGTTTGCCCCATTCCGGCGAGCAGTTCTCCAAGGTTGTTGAGCGTGCTTCCTTCGTACATTTGATAAAATTCGCTTTCCGGCCTGGCATCAAGCCGTTTCCGGCAGATTTCGAGACCGATTTCATAACACTTTTGCGAGGATTGGGAGTTGCCAGCTCTCTGAAATATGTTCCCAAGGTTCCCTATGTTGTTCAGGTTCATGAGGAGGGTATCAAGGTAAAGCTTGTTTTCCGGGTCTATTGAGAGGAGTTTTTCGCCGGTCCTTAAGGAAAAGGTGTATGTTTCCAGGGCTTCTTCAAGCCTGCCCAGGGATTGCAGCAGTTGGCCTCTTACTTTTAAAGTGTGGAACAAAATGGCTCCATCCTTTGCCTCCTGTGCAATTTTTTCGGCTGTCTGGAGAGATTCAAAGGCTTCCTCGATCCTTCCTTTTTGCATCAGGTCCAGGGTTTCATTGAAATATTTTACTGCTTCTTCTCTCAACTTCTCCGCGAGCATAATAAAAAGACTGGCGTGTGACGTTTTATAGGTTCTGTTTTGGACCGCATTTTTTTCGTTTCTGTTACTGTGCTTTTTCCGTCCTGTAATTATCTTTTTCTTCCAACCCCTTTATATATATTAATAACAACTTAATTACAGATATTTGAAGTTCCGTATCTTTCTTTAACCCGCGTTTTTAATCTTTTGATGCTTATTGATATCTAAAAAGGTATTTGAGGAAAGTGGATATGGGAGCAGAGAAAGAAACAGATAGATCCAGTCAGGGGAAGGGTAGAATCGACGTTCCTAAATCTCGCAAGCATGAAAAAACATACCTTATTCTCGTGAGTGTCTTTCTCGCAGCTATTCTTTTTTATACCCTTTATATCGGCCAGCTTCTCTGGGGCATAGTTATTGATATCCTTATTTTGAGGCTTTATTTCCTCATGAAAAGGGAAAGGAGTTATTTCAGGGAATGTGACCGGAATGAAGAAGAAGCAGGAACTTCTCATGACCCCCAAATAAAATGGAAAATCAGGCTTGCGAATATTCTTATTACCCTTTTCGTGCTTGGGGTGGTTATTTATTCATACTTTACTTCTCAGTTTATATGGGGAGTCGTTGCGGGTTTGCTGATTTTGCTTTATGTGCATATGCTGTTGTTTTCAGAAGATAACCTTTAAAGGTGAGAATCTTCAAGCTTTAAGCCAGCTCTAAAAGATTGCCGGCGCATCTGAGATGAAATCTTTATAGATAATTCTTATAGTCAATTCTTAAAGCCTTTCCAGTTTTTCCAGCCTTTCCCGGGTTAAAGCAATAGCTTCTTTAGTATTCTCATTTTCGGGCTGCCGGGCGAGAAGGTCTTCCTGCATGGTCAGCGCTCTTTCGAGGTTCTGTTTTGCATTTTCGTTATTTTCCGGGCCCTGCCGGATGAGGCAGTCTCCTAACTGGCTGAACGCGACTGAAAGTTCGGCCTGATAGCCCAGGTTATCGGGTTTTTCTTCAAAGAGTTTTCCGTAAATCTCAATTGCTTGCCCGAGGATATCGCATGCTCCTTCAAAAGAGCCCGTATCCGTAAGGAGAGCAGCGTAGTTGTTCAGGTTTTCGCCGGCATAGGATCGGAAGATTGCATTTTCAGGATCTTTAGCCAGGAGGTTTACATAGATCTCACGTGCACGGATATAGTATTCAGCAGCTCTGTGATTTTCGCTTTTCTTTTTAAGAAGGTTTCCAGTATTGCTCAGGGTTGTACCCATGTAGTGCTTGTAGTCGGTATTTTCAGGGTCGGTTTTGAGAAGTTCTGCGCCTACTCCGAGGGCTTTCTCGTAGGTTTCGAGGGCCTCATCGTATTTTGATGCAGAATAAAGGATACCTCCGCGCGTGAAAAGAATGTAATAGAGGGCGTCAGTGGACTTTGCTTTACTTGCTGAGTTTTCAGCTTTATCTAGAGTTTCAAGAGCCTTATCCAGTTTGCCTTTTTTGATCTGGTTTACGGCACTGTGGATCTGCTTCAGAAGGAGAAGATCTTTTACCTTGCTTCTGGACATAATATAAAAATGCCTCCTGTTTTTTAAATAACTGTCGATGCCGATTATGGATGGCCGGGAGAATAATAACTCTGAATTTGTGGACAAAGCTTAACATATAAATAGGGGAGATATCATAAGTTAATTGAAACTATCTTAGATCGATCTCAAAGATCGATCTCAAAGATTCATTTAGATTCATTTGAGCATTGATTTTCGAATCGCTTTTTCAACCCAAGTATGCAACTAGCAAATAGTATATAGCAAAAGGTTTCTATATACTGTAATACACAGTTGTAGGTTAATTTTATATACAGTAAGTTTATATGATTAGCCGAAGTATGAATGGGGTCACAGCAACTTCAGGAATTGTTATTGTGACATCCGCTTTTTGCCAATCATTTATCGCGAAGTCTGTTATTTTTTCGAAAAGGTCAAGTATATATGTCGATTAGTAACGTCTATTTAATAACGTTCGAATATGTGAGCTAACCATGGTGTATAATAATAAGAACATAGACGAGTCTTCGGGGAATATGGACGAATCCGCTCAAAAATTGGGCGAGTCTGTTCAGGACGTAGACAAGTCTGCGGCCGGGAAGGATGAGTCATCTGCGGCCGGGAAGGATGAGTCCGGTAGGGGTATAACTGGATCCGAATCCAATCAGGTTACTGAATCCGATAAGGTTACGGCCGAGTCTCAGTCTAATCACGATATGGATGAAGATGTTGACATCGGCTTCCTGTTTGAAAACACTTCTAACATAGACGTACCCAAACTTCTTATCGACCAGGTGCTGGGGCAGGAGCATGCCGTAGAAGTCGTAAAGAAAGCGGCTAGCCAGAGACGGCACATCATGATGATAGGAACCCCAGGGACAGGGAAATCCTTACTTGCAAAAGCAATGGCAGAGCTTCTTCCCAAAGAAGAACTCAAGGATATCCTTGTATATCCTAATATGGAAGACCTCAACAATCCTAAAATAAGGGAGGTTCCTGCCGGAAAGGGCAGAGAAATCGTCATGGCTCACAAGATGGAGGCCAGGAAGAAAGCGCAGGCCAGGAACATGCTCATGATGCTTTTTGTATTGGGCATTATAATCTATTCTTATTTTGTTGCCCAATTGCTCTGGGGAATTATTGCAGGCATCATGATCCTCATGTTAACCCGCCAGTTCCTTCCTAAAGAGGAAATGATGATCCCGAAAATGGCGGTTTCCAATTATGACAAAGAGCACGCACCTTATATCGATGCAACCGGAGCCCACGCAGGAGCTCTGCTTGGTGATGTCAGGCACGACCCTTTCCAGTCAGGCGGGCTTGAGACCCCTGCTCACGACAGGGTAGAAGCCGGAGATATCCACAAGGCCCACAAAGGTGTGCTCTTTATTGATGAAATCAATACTCTCAGGCTGGAATCCCAGCAGAGTCTCCTGACTGCACTTCAGGAAAAGGAATATCCTATTACCGGGCAGTCCGAAAGAAGTTCAGGCGCTCTTGTTAAAACTGAACCTGTACCTTGCGACTTTATTATGGTCTCTGCAGGGAACCTGGACGCAGTGCAGAAGATGCACCCTGCGCTCAGGTCAAGAATAAAAGGTTACGGTTACGAAGTCTACATGCGGGACTCCATGGAAGACTCCGCTGAAAATCGGAAGAAAATGGTCCGTTTCGTTGCCCAGGAAGTTGTTCGGGACGGGCATATTCCTCACTTTGACGAAGGCGCAGTAGAAGAAGTAATCCGTGAAGCCAGAAGGCGGGCAGGCAGAAAAGGCCATCTTACCCTGAAGCTCCGTGACCTTGGCGGACTTGTGCGCGTGGCAGGAGACATTGCCCATTCCGAAGGCGCTCCAATTACAACTGCAGAACATGTGCTTGCAGCAAAGACGATTGCAAGGTCTATCGAACAGCAGCTTGCAGACAGTTACCTGGATCAGCGTAAGGAATACGAATCCTTCATGAAAAATGGTTCCGCTGTGGGCAGGGTCAACGGGCTTGCAGTCATGGGTGGAGATTCCGGAATTGTACTACCCATAGTTTCCGAAGTCACCCCTGCACTTTCCGGGACCGAAGGACGCATTATCGCAACAGGTAAGCTTAAGACGATTGCAAAGGAAGCAGTACTAAATGTCTCTGCCGTGATTAAGAACATGACCGGTACGGACGTATCCAGACATGACGTCCACATCCAGTTTGTAGGGACCTATGAAGGTGTTGAAGGAGATAGTGCATCAGTTTCCATTGCAACAGCCGTCATATCTGCCATTGAGAAGATTCCTGTGGACCAGACGGTGGCAATGACAGGTTCCCTCTCTGTAAGGGGAGATGTCTTGCCTGTAGGTGGAGTAACCTACAAGATCGAGGCTGCAGCCCGGGCAGGTATAAAGAAAGTTATTATCCCGAAAGCAAACGAGGCAGATGTTCTTATTGAAAAGGCGTACCGGGATAAGATTCAAATTGTTGCGGTTTCCACGATTGCGGAAGTGCTGGAGCATAGTCTTGTGGGCCCTAGAAAGAACACTATTATCGAAAAACTGAAGAACATTACAAAACTCAGTTTCGATATTCCTGATGTCTCATCCGCTACCGTACAGGCTAAAAATCTTCTTGGATGCAGGAACTGATTATGACAGGTATTATGCAGGACATCAAATTTCACGACTGCAGGGTTATAGAGGGAAGTTCCACCTCTATTGTCCTGGATAACGGAAAGATCGAAGAAATTTCCCGAAACTTCACGCGGGGGGCCGGCATAAGGGCTCTCTGTGGGGGTTCCTGGGGCTATACGGCTATAGAAGGAGAAATCGACCTTAAACAGGGAGTAGAAGCTGCATCAAAACTTGCTTTTTCTATGAATACTAACACTCCCAAAGAAGCTGTAGAGCTTGCAGCCGTGAATTTCCCGGAGATGATGAATCTCCCTGAGATCAGGATCGATCCAAGGGATGTTGCTATCGAGGAAAAGGTTGACCTTTTGAAGAGCATAGAAACTAATGCAAAGGTAAAAGGAGTCAACAGCACCAAAGTAATGTATCTGGAAGCCGAGTTTAAAATCGAATACCGGAATTCCGAGGGCCTGGAATGTGCCTATGAGCTTCTGAACGTCGGTTTTTCCGTTTCTGCAGTTGCTTCGGAGAACGGCGTATATCAGGCAGGCAGGGAGAGCCGGTTTGGTTATGGATATGAGCTCTTTGAGAAAGAAAATGTTCTTGAGCTTGCAGGCAGGGCAGGGAACACCGCAGTCGAACTTCTTAAAGCGAAAACCCCTAAAGGCGGGGAGATGCCTGTAATTCTTGATCAGGAACTGGCTGGCGTCTTTGCCCATGAAGCCGTTGGACATGCTTCGGAAGCCGATCTTGTTCTCGAAGGGGATTCGATCCTTGAAAACAGGATAGGAGAACAGATTGCATCTCCCCTTATTACGATCATCGATGACCCTACCCTTCACGAGTTCGGTTACTATCCTTTTGATGCTGAAGGAGCACAATCAAGAAGGACCGAGATTATAAGTAAAGGGGTTTTTAATTCCTATCTCCATTCTCGAGAAACTGCAGCCAAACTCGGGGGAACTCCAGGGAACTGCAGGGCTCAAGGTTATTCCATGCCAGTTGTCAGGATGAGCAATACCTTCATAGACAACGGGGATGCCAGGTTTGAAGAAATGCTTGAAGAGGTCAGGGATGGAATGTATCTTATCGGATCCAGAGGCGGACAGGTGAATACAGGGGAAGGGATTTTCCAGTTCAATGCCGAAAAAGGGTACCTGATAAAAAACGGAGAACTCACTGAACTTATAAGGGACGTCTCTCTCTCTGGAAAAACCCTTGAGATTCTCAACCAGGTAGTTCTTGTGGGCAATGACCTGAAAATGACTGCAGGCAGATGTGGAAAAGCCGGGCAGCTTGTGCCCGTATCAGACGGTTCTCCTCATCTGGCCATCTCAAAAGCCCTTTTGGGAGGTGCCTGAAGATGTACGATCTTGCAAGAAAAGCCCTCAAGCTGGCAGAAAAAGCAGGAGCTGAGGAGGCTGAAATCTATTACGCTGCAAGTCACTCAACAGGTGTGAATTTTAAAAAGGATGCCCTTGAGAGTGCTAAAGATCGCTTCTCGGAAGGCATAGGTATCCGGGCTATAGTAAATGGAGCTGTGGGTTTTGCCAGCACAAATTCTAAAGTAAAAATCGAAAATGCTGTTGAAGTTGCAGTTTCCGAAGCCAGGGTCCGAGAAAACGACCCTGATTGGGTGTGTTTACCTTCTAATGAAAAATATCCCACGGTATCGGGCATCTTTGATAAAAAAGTCGAGGCGATGGAACTCGAAGAGTGTATTGGGTATGCCCTGGCACTCGTTGAAGGCACAAAAGAGTTTCCAGGTACGCTTCCGACTTCAGGAGGCTTTACCCGGGCAAAGGGCAGACAACTTATCCTGAATACAAACGGGATAGAAATAGAAGAAGAATCCACAGCGGTTTCAGGTTTTGTGGATGTTATTACGGTAAACGGGCATACTTCAACAGCTTATGATTTTGCCGTTTCTCGTTCTCTTGATATCGATTTTTTTGCTATCGGAAAAAGTGCATCTCAACTTGCCCTGAAGTCTAATGGCGGAATAAAAATCGAACCTCAAAAGACTGACGTGATCTTCCATCCTTTTGCCTTCTCAGATATTATTGAAGAGGCCTTTGCCCCTTCAATTGACGCGGACAATGTCCAGAAGGGAAGGTCAGGCCTGATAGAAAAGCTTGGAGAGGAACTGGCAGTTCCGGAACTTAGCATCTACGATGACGGGCTGATTGAGGCAGGAATCGAGACTTCAGTGTCTGACGACGAAGGGATTCCTTCACAGAGAACCACTGTAATCGAGAAAGGTGTGCTTGAAACCTATCTATATGACAGCTATACCGCAGGAAAAGCAGGCGTGAAGAGCACAGCAAATGGCTCAAGGTCTTCTTATACAAGTCCTCCTTCGGTAGGGCTAAGGAACTTCATTATCGATTATCCGAAGACGGATGTTATTGCTGATACGCAGTCCGGAATTTTCGTAAATACGATTATCGGTGCCCACACAGCAAACTCAATTTCAGGAGATTTTTCCGTAGAAGCCAGAAATGCTTTCACAATCAAAGACGGAGCTCTTGATAAGCCTGTAAAGTCTCTTATGATTTCGGGCAATGCTTTCGAACTCTTAAAACATATCACAGGTGCAGGCTTTGATGTCAGGAAAGTCGGCGGCATAATTACGCCTTCTATCCGGGTTTCGGATATGAGTGTAATAGGTTAAAGGCTCTTTAAGCCTTTTCTTTTTTATAATGATGCGTTGCAGAAAGAATACTGCATTTTAACGAGAATACTGTATTTTAACAGGATTCAGTTTGCGGAAAAATTTCCCTTCATTCCTCAATTTCGTCTTTTACGACCAGCACCGGTATTTTCGAATGCCTTACTACATTTTCAGCTACGCTTCCCAACAGGAACCTTTCAAGTCCTGTTTTTCCAAGTGTACCCATGACGATAATGTCTATGCCTTCTTGTTCTGCAAACTCCAAAATTTTTTCTGCAGGATGCCCTTCAAGAGTTACAGGTTCTACCTTAATGCCGGCAGTTTTTCCGGCATCTTCAATAAAAGCAACGGCTTTATCCCCTTCATCCTGTAGAAATTCTCTTAATGATTTTTCCCACCCAAAGTCTCTTTGAGAATAGCCTGACGGGGCAATTACGTACACAGCATAGAGCTTTGCTCCACTGAGCCTCGCAAGCTCAATTCCTGTTTCAATTGCCTTTCTGACGGCTTTCGAACCGTCGGTTGCAACCATTATCTTTTCGTATTTTTTGCCTTCCACCCTAAAATCCCCAATTTTTTACATTATACCCTACAATTCCAAACCTCTGGAAACTTTCTATTGTGCAGGCATTTTCTTATTTGTCCCCTCTTACCGAAAAATGCATCCCATCCACATATTATTATATACAATTATTATATAAATTACTTTTTAGTTAAGTTTTCATCTATTTGCTCTTGAGCAGATCCCAAAACTCAAAATTGCTTCTCTAAATCTCTTATGTTGAATGCCCAACAGAGTTTCTGATCATGAAAGCAATTCTGAAAAACTCAAATGATTAAGAATAAAATGGATTTTGAGATCGGATCATTGAAATCCTTTCAATTTTTCTGCGTAGAATAATTCTCTGTTTTATTAGTCATATAGGATAAAAAGCTCTAAAACTCAATGTATTTTTTAATTATTTTGGCACAAAAAGGAATCAGCTTTCTTACGCAGCAAAATAGTTATATAGAGCTTAATCGTCAAAAAGGGTTGGTGAACGGATAACGCTCAAAATCAAGTATTATTTACAATAATTATATCCAACATATTTTAACCTCCTCCAAAAACCCCCGTTCACTACTATGTTTTTTATATCTTTTTTAAGTTTATACAAGTAATTTTTAGTTATCTTTCTTCTACTTTTCTTCTTTCAGATCGCCTTATTCTAAATTTTCAGGAACTTCCTTATTGCAAGAAAAACTTTTCCGGAAGCTTCTCTTGATCTTATGAAGCGATACTTAGCAATACTAACAGAATTGAGAACCTGACAAAATGCTTACAGTTGAGTACGCGACAATCTGAAGGTCCGGGAGCGTCCCGAAAAATCGCTACTTTTCCTGGAAGCTGGCTGCGAAGTGCAAAAATAGGGAGCATTTTCATGCTCCCAAGCATGAGCACGATCATTGCCTGCATGTTTGTGACCTCCCCCGACCGAATACAGTGGACCCACAAGAGAGATTCCCAGGATAGGACTTGCTACATAGCTTGTCAGCGGGACGATTGATCGAGAGATATTTTAAAAAGTTCAGCACCAGGAAATACACTGAAAATCTCGAAAGCTCCCTGTTTCTGAAGAACTAAAATAATAGCAGTTGCAATAATGTAAACTCCTGCAATCCCCAAAAAGCTCTGAATTCTTTCTAAGTACAGGGACTGCAAAATTCAGTACTCTGATGAAAAGGCCTATCCGTGAGAATTATTTGCATAGATCAGTAAATCAATATATCCAGAAAAAGTCCTTGATTTCCGCCTTGAAAAATTTAATATTTACTTCCTTCTTCGGTACTTTCTTCCCTTACAACAAGTACTGCTTTTTTAGAGTGCCTTACCACATTTTCGGCCACGCTTCCGAGCAGGAATCGATCAATTCCGGTTCTTCCGAGTGTACCCATAACGATGATGTCAATACCGTTCTTTTCTGCAAAATCGACAATCTCATTTGCAGGGCTTCCTTCAAGAAGGACGGATTCTACCTTAACATTTGCAGCTTTTCCGGCGTTTTCGACATAAGCTGTTGCTTCCTCACCTTCAGTCCTGAAATATTCTAAAGTGGTCTTTTCCCATTCCACATCTTTGGGATAACCTATCGAAAGCCCTCCAGGTGCGATAACATAGACAGCATACAGTTTTGCGTCGCTAATTTTTGCGATTTCAATTGCCTCATCAACTGCTCTTTTGACGAGTTCAGAACCGTCGGTTGCAATCATTATCTTGCTGAAACTACTGCTATTCATATCTGGCTCCCCCTTTTAAGTTCTCTCTGTTAATAGGACAACGTCCTTTATATAATCTCATTCAGGAAGGAAGCGATGGCGCAGACGGGCACGATTACTTGCAGCTGAATGCGCCAGCATGATTCTGTTTATCTTGCGAGTTACAGCAGTTTAAGTCGGTACTAAAACTAATCCATGCAAAATCTAGGACAGATACATTTTTCTAACCGCAACTTACTGGTGAATAACTGCGCAGTCGATTATTTTATGGTTTTTGTTCCGTCTTCCCGCAAAATTGGCATAGAATTTAGAGTTTTAAGTTAGGATTTTGAAGCTTGTAGGCACACATGTGCTAGAGTGAGTTACTAAATGGAATAGCACTGGGAACCTGAGGAAGCTTTCCTTATAACCCGTGATCGGTAAGCATAGGATCTTTAATACGCGCAGTTATTCATCAGTATATTGCAGGTAGAGAATGAATCTGCCTAGGTTTTGTAAGGATTAGTTTAAATATCAACTTAGGTGACTTTTGAATTGTACAAATTCTCTTTTATATATGTCCTAAATATGAGTTTGGGCATTACATCCTATATATTCTTTCGGTGTAAATTCTCGAACAATCAAATATTAAGAACGAATCTCAGACTCAAAATACTACGAAAAATAGTATAATTTCATACACCATACTAAAAATTTATAAAGAATTAATTCAAAAAAGTTTATGGAGTGTGCAAAAAATAACTCTCACAACACATGAACTTGG